>JAENXK010000195.1 GCA_016649615.1 Thermoleophilia bacterium | reverse complement strand
CTACCGTCCGATCAGTGACGACGGCATACGCGATGTGGTCGCGCTTCAGGGCGTGACCGTCGGCTCCGAGGTCACCGACCTGATGGAGCGGCTGGAAAAGGACGGTGAGTTCGCCGAGCAGCTCTTCACCCACGGCCTCGGGGTCCAGAGCGCCGAAGGCCTGGCCGAGTGGGTGCACCAGGAAGTCCGCTCGGAGCTCGGCATCGGCGCAAGCCAGGGCCGGCGCTATTCGTGGGGCTACCCGGCCTGCCCGGACCAGTCCGAACACGAAAAGGTCTGGGATCTGCTCGGCCTGGAGGAAATCGGAATGTACCTTTCCGGCGGTCACGCGGTCATGCCGGAACAGTCGACCGTCGCGATCATCAGCCACCACCCCGACGCGGTCTACTTCGGTATGAAGTCAGGCTTCATCCCCAAAAACGGCCCCGCACCGGACGAGGTGATCGCGCTGTCCGACCGCAGCGCCAACCCGCCCGAAGAGGATCCCGACACCGACCCCGAGGCCGGGGAAATCGGCGCCGGGAGCACGGACGAGAAGAAAGCCACAGCCTGAAAACTCGCGATCGGCCGTTGACTACTTGCCGGCGAGGTAAAACTCGGTGGTGATTCCTTCGAGCGGACCGAACCGGGTGAAGGCCTCGACCTGTTTCTGGGGATCGTCGCTGGACTTGCCGTCGGGCAGGATCGGCACGTGGTTTACGGCGACGTCGAAACTGACCTGGCTTTCCCCGGTGCCCGCGTAGCCGGCCAGGGCCATTGCCTGGACCTCCAGTTCCCCATCCGAATTGAGGCCGCCGAGCAGGCCGTTCTTGGCTGAGACGTGACCGGTGCCGGGGTCTTTTTCCGGGTCTTCCGGCAGGCCGTCGACTCCCTTGACCGGCAGGGCATCGGCAAAGTCTGCGGCATAGGGCTGCTGCGCCACATATCGAAGCAGCGTGACCATCGCGAGCGGCGAAAACTGGTTGCCTTCGAGCCCCTGGCCATCGACCAGGGTCACCTGTCCCATCGGCACCCCGGCTTGGCGGGCGTATCCGCGGACCCGTTTCATCCCGGCGGCGAAGGTTCGCTCACCGTGCTGGGTGGCCAGCCAGAAGGGCGCCGTATTGGAGCCGAGGTTGTGGCTCACCTTCTGGATCAGCTTGACGAATTCGGAAACCGGAGGCGAAGTTATCTCGGCGACCTTCGGACTTTCGCTGACTTTTCCGAACGGGGGCAGGTCATTCGACCGGTTGGGTGCCACAACCGGAGCATCAACCTTCACGCCGGAATCTTTCAGGGCCTCGATGAAAAGCGTCCGCGCCAGGTATGCGGGGTCCGGACTGCGGAAGATCTGCACGACCGGGCCTCCGTCGGCCGGGATAGAACCGGTGACAGTGACCTCCCGATCGTCCGTCTGCTCAACTTCCGGGGCGACCGGGCTGCCGGGCGGTCCGGTCTCCGTCTCTACGTTGATCGTGTAGGCGGCTGTTGCGGGCCGGGTCTCGGCCTCGACCGTCTGCCCCGGTTCAGTCGGGGTCAGAGTGATGTCGATCGCGTTGTCGTTGACGATGATCGGGGTGACCAGATCGGTGCCGATCCTCTTGCTCTTCCACAGCCGGTCGTCGATGATGACGTCGCCGGCAACCCGCTCTATGCCCGACTCCGAAACCTGCTCGGCCAGCCGGTTGAGCCCGACCAGCGGATCCTGCGGGGTCAGGGTCGCGGGCCCCGGGACCTCGTTCGCATCGGTGTGGTCGAACCCGGTGTAAGCGACTTCGTCGTCGCCCTCGTCCCTGCCGCCCATGGTCAGGTCGCCCGATGCCTGGAGAACGAGGTCGCCTTTGAGCGTGCCATCCGGTACCGGACCGAGCCTGACCACCGGGGTGCGGAAACGGTGGTCGGGGCCGAGGTCGCCCAGAGTGGCTGCCACAGTGAAGTTCTTGGTGGTTGAGGCTCCGCGGAGTGGAGTCTTGATGTTTCGCGCGAACAGCGTCTCACCAGAGTCGGTGTCGACCGCCAGCACGCCCCATTTTCCGTACTGAAACGGCGGTCCGGTCATCTGCTTCCTGATCTCTGCCCGGCCGTCCGGTGAAAGCAAAGCCGGCTCGTCACTGCTCCCGCCTCCCTGGTCGTCGCTGCCGCAGGTGACCACCCCGAGGGCGGCTGCGCCGAGCATCAAACCGGCCAGAAGAATCGGAGCAGCGCGTCTGAACATCCGGGCAATCTAGTGGACCGCCCGGTCACGGGCCGAACGGCTCCTGCGGCGCACGGGTCGATCGCCTAGGCTGCTCTTATGGAGAGTTCATTGACCACATCCGCCGGCGAGGGAGTTTCCCCGCTGACCGGCGGCTGCATGTGCGGCAAGATCAAGTTCGAGGTGACCGAACCTCTGCTCGGCGCGGCCTACTGCCACTGCAAGCGCTGCCAGCGGAGGACGGGCACAGCCTTTTCGGTTACCGGGCTGACCCAGCCGGGCTCTTTCCGGCTGACCGCCGGCGAAGAGACCCTGCGCCTCTACGAACCCGGGGACGGCTGGAACAAGAGTTTCTGCTCGAACTGCGGCAGCCAGATCTACACGGTCAACCCGGAGAATCCCGATCTGCTGGCGGTCCGCCTCGGCGCCCTAGATCAGGATCCCGGTGTCCGTCCCGGAGCCCATCAGTTCGTCGACTACGCGGCACCGTGGGATCCCCTGCCCGATGACGGCCTGCCCCGCTTTTCCGAGCGGCTCGACTGGACCCAGGTCGAACTCGACTCCTGACCCGGGCGCCCGGCCCGG
>JAENXK010000116.1 GCA_016649615.1 Thermoleophilia bacterium | reverse complement strand
TGAAGCACCCGACAGACCGGCCCGGAGAGATCTCATAACCCGAAGGTCGCCGGTTCGAATCCGGCCCCCGCTATGTCCTTCGGGACCACCGCCAGACCCTCTCTCGCCAGAGGGTCTTTGGTGTTAAGGGCCCTGGCGACACCCTCCGAGACGGTCGCCGAGATTTCTACGCGCCCTTCGGTCTTATCGACGGCGATCTGGAGGTCGAAAGCCTCAAAGACCTGGCGCTTGATCTGCGTAGATGCCGTCCGGAGGCTTTCGCTGAGGTCCGGGACGGCCTCAAGCCGCCGCTCCAGCTCTTCATCCTCGGCTTCGCCCCGCTCGCCGCGATAAGGACTTCTCCGACTACATGCGCTCCAGGATTGCTGGGTGGCGATGGGGGCGTGGGTTGTCGCTGGAGACCCCGCCTTCTGAGCGCGACTTCCTCCAGTCGATTGGAGATCAGGTCGACACTGTCGAAGGAGTCGCGGCGGTCCGCGACCAGTTCGTTGAGCAAGTGTCAGCCGCTGCAACCGACAGAGCGGAGGCGGCTCTACTTCAGGAGAGCATCGACGCACTCGCCGAGCGCGCGTTCGCACTGGCGCCCTAGCACCGCTTCGACGGACGATTCGCGAGTTCGGCTCGAGAGTCACGGGGTTCGGCACTAAGGACCTCAGGGCCAGCCTACGGGCGCGGGAAGACCGGACCGATCGAGCTATCACAACCCGGAACAAGGTCTTCAACGTGATCGCGTCCTCAGCCGGACCGAAATCCTGTAGGGACCTCAACTTGCGGTGTCGAATGAAACGCCGGTGGCAAGACCGTGAAGAAGAAGATCACGGTCAAGAAGTAGGCGCCGCAGAGTAGGGAGGGCTGCGCCTGACCTCTAGGAGCCGCGGCCATTAGGCAGCGATCCGCTCAAGTATCCGAACGTCCCCCTGAGAAACGAATCGGGCCGGGTATTCGATCACACGGTGACCGAGTTGCAGCGCTGAATCCTCGAGCCGTCGTCCCCATTCGTGACGTCGTCCCAGGGACGGCGAGGACGCGTACCTGACGAGACTGCGGGGCAGAGGGTGGTCGGCGGACAAATTCGACGCGCGCCCTTCTTCGATCTGCGGGAATTCCTCTGGTATTCCAATATTCGGAGAGGCCGGAAGAGGCCTGAAGATACCTCCCGTGGACGAGGAGATGTATGTGGGTTGTGGTCCAGTTTCGAGTATCTCCTCTACCTCGGCGATCGACCGTCGCGCGAAATTGTTAGCGGCGGCGTAACGAACCCGCGCCACGGGCTTCACACGCAGGGAGTCGGCGATTCGAGCCCAGTTCCGCTCACCGTCCGAGAGCCGTCCGGGGCTTCCCACCTCGAGACTGGCATGGATGGGGTATCGTCAAGTGGAGTCGGGTCCGATCCCGATGCCGACCAAACGTAACGGGCGTGGGGAAAACCTTGTCGGAAGCAGTTGTGGGCATGAAGTCCAAATGTTCTTGCTTGAGGCTGGTGGCGTGAGCCGCCCGGTCAGGCTGATCCTCCTCGCCGCCGCCCTGGTCGGTGCTGCGTATGCGTCAACCGCTTCGGCCTCCGTCACCTACGTGACCCAGTGGGGTAGCCACGGCACCGACAATGGTCAATTCGTGGGTCCGACCGACTTGGCGGCCAATCCCGGCGGGACCGTTTTTGTCAGCGATCTCGCCAAAGACGCGCTCGGGTTCCCGATTCCCCGGATACAGAAATTCAGCCCCGATGGGGATTTCCTTCACATATGGGGATTCGCCGGCGGGGGTTTGGGCGGTTTTCAATCTCCCGGTGGCATCGCCACTGGTCCCTCGGGTGAGGTTTACATCGGCGATTATTCCGTCAACCTGATCCAGAAATTCGATTCCAACGGCAACTTTCAGACTGAGTGGGGCCAATCCGGTTCGAACGAAAGCCAGTTCGCCGCACCGCAAGGAATCGCGACCGACTCGTCCGGCAGGGTCTACGTGGTCGACTACGGCAACGCCCGGATCCAGAAGTTCAGCCCCGACGGAGCCTTCCTGGACCAGTGGGGATCCTTCGGTACCGGGAACGGTCAGTTCCTCTCGCCCTCGTGGATAGCCACCGGCCCGTCGGGTCGGGTCTACGTCGCCGACAGCGGTAACAGCCGGGTCCAGAAGTTCAACTCCGACGGGGCCTTCCTTCGCAAGTGGCAAACCCCAGGACCCGGTGCCGGCGCGCCCGACTACCCGCAGGGTGTCGCGACTGACCAGAGCGGCAACGTCTACGTGGTCGGCACCAACAGCATCCAGAAATACACCTCGAATGGCTCCCTCCTGACCAGATGGGGGAGCTGGGGTAAGGGTGATGGACAGTTCCGCAACCCCCAGGGCATCGCAACCGACTCCTCGGGCAACATCTACGTCGGCGACAGCGGCAACAGCCGGATCCAGAAATTTCACGATTCCGGCCCCCCGTATCCGGACCCCCGGGCGGCGCGGCTCAAGGTCGTGAGGCCTGCGACCACCAAGATCAGGGGAGGCCGTAGCGCAAGAATCAATGTGCGAGTCAGAAACACCGGCTCCAGCCTTGCGAATCAGGTGAAGCTCTGTGCTCCGTTGTCGGATCGGGCCCGCAGATCTATCAGGAACATCCGGTGTGCCGGCATCGGATCGATCGATGCGGGCAAGCGGAAACGAGCCACTCTAAGGGTACGGACCAGATGTGAAGCCCAGGGCAAGTTCAAACTGAAACTGAAAGCCACCGCCGCCAACACCGACTCGGCGAGTACCAGGGCCACGGTCAGGATCACTTCCTGCAGGCCTGAAGGACGGGGTCCGATTCCGACCGAAGGGCTGGGCTGATGCTCACTCGACTACGGACCCATCGAACCGGCAAACCAGCATCGCCGCGCAGGAACCGGGTCAGGGTGGCGACGGCAGCCGCCTGCTCAACCCTCCTGCTCGCGCTCGCGCTCGGACCGGCCGTCGCAGCTGAAAGCAGCGGCCCTGCGGCAACGTCCGCCTCTGCCTCGAAGACCCCCGATCCACCACGGTTGCCCGGCAACTTCAACGGCAAGGGGCGTTACTTTGTGCCGGACCTCGGCGTGGACGTTCCTTTCAAGTTCAGGGGAAACAAGGGCGACATCAAGATGGTCGCCGGCGGCAGGAACTTCCCGATCTGGTTCATGAACATCATCTACGACGGAAGCCTCTACACGGTCGTCTACCGCTGGCCGGGCCTGGTTTCCCCTGACCCCTGCGGCAATCCGGCTATCGCGAACTTCAGCCGCAGGTCACTGAACGGGCTGCTCGCCCGCTCGAGGTTCGTCGGAAAGGAGATCCTGCAGGGCAACCCCCGCCGATACGTGAATCACTTCAGGACCAGCGCAGTCGCCCCGGCGATGCCGCCCGGCAACTACTTCCGGATTCCCATCGCTCTGGGTGATGTCTATGTCGGTCAGAACAACCCGGGAAGGTTCTGGAAAGTCCTCCAGTTCGGTTTTCAGGACCTCTTCGATCCGGAATTGGACGAGTGGTTCGGGATGGACACCTTCAAACTTAAGCCGGGGAAAAAGGTCGTCCTGCCCAACGGCTGCACGCCTCCAGGCACGCCTCCGGGTTCCTGACTGCTTCCAGGGTTCGAGTCCCGTCGGGGAACTTCCAATACCGGGCGCCGTGGAGGGTCAGTCGACGATGACCTGCAGGACGAGTACTCCGGCGGACGGCAACAGGGCGGCGGAGGCCGGGACGGTGTCTTTCGCGGGATCCTTTGCCTTCGCGTGGGTGGCGATCGCCCCCAGACAGAGAAGAGTCAGCCCTGCGGTCTCGGCCAGACCGAGCGGGCGCAGAGTCATCCCCGTCACCGCGATTTGACTAACCACGAGTGGCAACTCGCTCCAGTATCCGGGCGTCACCCTGAGAAACGAATCCGGCCCCCGCTATGTTCGTCAGGGTGACCGTCGTGCCCTCCGCGAACAATTCCTCCGAATTCTCCAGAGCATCAGCCACTTCCTTGGCGATTGTGGCCGAAATCTCGACGCGCCCTTCTCTCTTGTCGTAGGAGATCTGGAGGTCGAAGGCCTCGAAGACCTGGCGCTTGATTTGCGTAGATGCCGTCCGGAGGCTTTCGCTGAGGTCCGGAACGCTTTCAAGCCGCCGCACCAATTCCTCATCCTCGGCCTCGCCCCGCTCGGCACCCATCTCCTCAAGCGCCTCCTTCTGCCCCCGTAGTTCCCCGATCCTGTCCGAGACCAGTTCCGGCTCGACACCATCCTCCAGGGCGATCACCTGGGCCTTGATCTTGCGATCGAGCTCGGCAACCTGCTGGCGGATCCGGGTTCCGGCCAGCTTGCCGTCGCGCCGTCGGCTGCGGGCCTCGGCCTTCAACTGCTTAGCCAGCTTCTCGGTGGTGTCGTGGACCGGGCAGACGGCCCCATCGCACTCCGGGCAGGAGAAGCGGGAACCCCGGGGGAAGTCGATCACCAGATCAAGTCGGCGAGAGTCGGGGTCGAAGTTCGATCCGACCACCTGCCAGAGGTCTTCGAGGGCAAGGGCTTTCTGGAAAAGATCAAGGTCCAGCATGGATCCATGCTCGCGGACCGAGCGGATCCTCGGAGGCCCGTTACCCACTCAAAACAGCGAGGGGCCCTGCATTGCACAACAGATCGGTTACTGTGGGTAGTCTACCTTCGTTCACCGAAGGCCCGAAGCATAATCAAAGGTCCACAGTGTCTCTGCTCAAGCGCGTTCAGCCTTCACCGGCCATGGTCGTCGCTTTACTCTCTCTTATCGTCTCGGTTTCCGGGGTGGCGTATGCCGCTAACAAGATCGGTACCAAAAACATCAGAAACCAGGCGGTAACCAGCAAGAAGTTAGCCAATGGCGCGGTCGAGAAGGAGAACATCAAGAACAAGGCGGTCAAGCGCGCGAAGATCGGCAACGGGGCGATCAACACGGGCAAGGTCGCGGATCAATCCCTGCAGGGAGAAGACCTGATCGCCGGAGCCGTTGGATCCCTGCAGCTGTCCGACCTCGGTGTTACAAGCGACAAGCTGGACAATAACGCGGTGACGACACCGAAGCTCGCCGATCAGGCCGTGTCGACCGACAAGCTCGCCGATCAGGCCGTGTCGACCGACAAGCTCGCCGACCAGGCCGTGTCGACCGACAAGCTCGCCGATCAGGCCGTGTCGACCGACAAGCTCGCCGATCAGGCGGTGACCTCCGGCAAGATAGGGACATCGCAGGTCAACAGCGCGTCGCTCGCCACGAATTCGGTGACCACGTCCAAGATATCCCCGGGTCAGGTCCGAGGGGCCGATCTGGGCCTCATTCATTCAAGGACGAATACGACCGTGGTATCCCCCGGTGGTACTGACTCTGTATTGCAGACATGTTCCGCCGGCGAAAGGCTGATCAACGGCGGCGGCTACGTCACGTCCCCCACTCAGGGGGACAAGGGGCTGCTGGGAATGTTCGCCACCGGCAACACATGGGTCGCCTACGGCTACAACAACACCGCGTCCAACCAGACCCTTGTCGTACAGGCGCTCTGCCTGGAAGACTGACCCGGCCAGAGGCGTGACCCCTCAGGGCTTGACCAGCACCTTGATCGATTCGCGCTCTTCCATCGCACAGACGTAGCTTTGACCTCTTTTGAAGCTGGTCTCGTCGAGGCCGACCCGGCTGATCTCGGACAGATCCCTCTCTTCGAGGGCCTGGTCGATGTAGTGATGGATCACCCGCCAGATGCGGGCGTCATGTTCGTTGACGGTTTCGGCGATCGCCCGACAGCGGTGTTCGCTTGGACCTGCCTTTCTCTCCGTCGCTAGGAGTGATGAGCGCCCGTGGTCCCGCAACGGGTGACTTACGCGGCCCGAAAACGACTCATGCGGTCCACTCCTCAGTCGATCAGCTTGGCCAGCTGGTGCAGCTCGGCGGCGTTGTGCCCGACCATGATTTCGATTTCGGCTTTGGCGTTTTCCATCCCCTTGTGGATGTTCTCGAGCATCAGCTGGTCGCGGTAAGCGATTCGCTCGATCAGGTGCTGCGGGTCGGTGATCTCG
>JAENXK010000162.1 GCA_016649615.1 Thermoleophilia bacterium | reverse complement strand
TCGCGCTCGTCCGGGCCCGGCGGCCAGCATGCCAATGTCACCGCCTCCAGGATCGAAGCAGTCTTTGACGTCGATCAGTCGCTCTCCCTCTCGGCCGCCCAGAAGGAAAGGATCAACCGCAGGCTCGGACCGGTGGTGACCGCGGTCAGCCAGGACGGCCGCTCCCAGGCCCGTAACCGCGATCTCGCCCTGGAGCGACTCGAGCACAAGTTGTCCTCCGCCCTGGCGATCCCCAAGCGCCGCCGCCCGACCAAACCGAGCCGTTCCTCGAAGAACCGGCGACTGGAGCAGAAGAGACACCGCTCCCAGATCAAGCGCAACCGCCGCCGCCCCGACAGCAGCGAAGACTGAAACGACCGGCCACCGTCTCCGGCCGCTGTCAGAATCGCAGCCCCGGCACCGACCCTGATTGAGATGCGCGAAAACCCACCCGAAAAGCCGATCCGCATCCTCCACACCGCCGACTGGCACCTCGGCCGGGAGTTCCACGGCGCCGACCTGACCGAGGCCCACGAGCATTTCTTCGACTGGCTGGCCGACGAGGTCGAGAGTCGTGAAGTGGACGTGGTGATCATGGCCGGAGACATATTCGACCGGGCGCTCCCGCCGGCGGCTTCGGTGGAGCTGCTGAGCGAGCAACTCGCGCGGCTGTCAGATCCGGCCCACGTCGTCCTGGTTGCCGGCAACCACGACTCGATGAAACGACTGAGTTACGGCATGCTGCTCAAGCCGGAAATCCACCTCCTGTCCGGCACGGCCGGGATCGGCGAGCCTGTCACGATCACCAGGCACGGCGTGGACCTGCTGATCTACCCCGTCCCCTACCTCGACCCCGGTCTGGTTGCCGGGGACCTGGGCGTTGAACAGGCCCGACACGAACCGGTACTCAGGGCAGCGTTCGACCGTTGCCGGGATGACCTCTCTTCTCGCCAGGATTCGCCGCGTTCTGTCGCCGTGGCCCATGCATTCGTGAGAGGAAGCAAGGAAAGCGAATCCGAGCGCACAATCTCGATCGGGGACGCCGACCGTGTGCCGCCCGCCCTGCTCGACGGGTTCGACTACGTTGCTCTAGGGCATCTCCACCGGCCCCAGGAGGTGGCTGACTCGATCCGCTACAGCGGCTCCCCGATTCCCCTCTCGTATTCGGAGGTCGGGCCCGGCCTCTCCAAGTCGGTCACGATCGTTGACCTCCCAGCCTCGGGCCCTCCCCGTATCGAGGTCGTGGAAGTCCCCCAGCTGACCGGATTCGATCGCATCAGTGGCACCCTGGAAGAGCTCCTGGCCGACGGGGTCCATGAGGACCAAAGGAACCGCTGGCTGGAGATCACACTCACCGACGAGAAACGCCCGGACCAGCCGATGGAGCGCCTGCGCGGCAAGTTTGAACATGTAATGAGCCTGAGATTCGAGTCTCCGATCTCGACCACGGAAGAGCAGGAGGCCGAAGAGCTGACCGGCCTCGCGAAGGCGGACCCGGTCGAACTCGCCAGCCGCTTCCTCGAAGAGATCCGCGGCGCCAAGCCGGACGAGGATGAGAAGCAGCTGCTGGAAGACGCGGTCAAGTCGAAGGCTGCCGAGGAGGTGTCGGGTTGAGAATCCATCAACTCGACATCACCGGACTCGGACCGTACGCCGGCTCCGAGAAGATCGAGTTCGATGGCCTGAACGACGCCGGCGTGCTGCTTCTCAGCGGCCCGACCGGCTCAGGAAAGACCACGATCCTCGACGCCGTCTGCTTCGCCCTTTTCGGAGAGATTCCGCGCGCCGCCAAAGGCGGCGAGTTGGTCAGCCACCATCGCAAGATTGAAACCACACCCGAAGTCATCATCGAATTCACCGTCGCGGGCTCCCTGTTCAGAGTCACCCGCCGGCCCGAATACGAAAGGCCGAAGAAGCGTGATCACGAAGAACTGACCGTCGAAACGCAATTCGTGTGCCTCGAAAGGTTCAGTAACGAGACGTGGACCGATGAATCGGCGGGCTGGAAAGGGACCAACAAGCAGCTGCGCCGGCTCATAGGCATGAACGCGGACCAGTTCCACCAGTTGGTGCTCCTTCCGCAGGGCAAGTTTGCCCGTTTCCTGGAAGCCGGGGCCGCGGACCGCAAGGAACTGCTGGAGACCCTGTTCCCGGGCAACGACCTGACCTACGTCGAGGACTGGCTGAAGAAGCGGGCCCAGAAGGACGCGGAGTCCAGGAACGGGAAACTCCAGCAGATCTCCGACCGGCTGGAGCAGGCCCGGACCGACTTCGACACCCTTACCACCGACCTGGAAAAGGAAGAGGCCGAACCGCCTCCCGAGTTCCCTCCCCACCACGAAGCGGTTCCGGTGAACGAATGGACCGACGCGGTACGGAAGCGGCTCGAAGGGCGCGCCACGGAGGCCGAGAAGACCGGCGCCGCAAGTCAGAAGGTCAGTACCGAGGCGCAAGCGGCACTCGCGGCCGCCGCCAATAAGAAGAAGCTGATCAGCCAGAGGGGAGAAGCCGAAGACCGGGTCAGTGAGCTCGAAGCAAAATCAGAGTGGCGTGACCGACTTGCGGCCCGGAACGACTCCGCCGGAAGGGCCGCAGTGGCCGTGCCGCTGATCCAGGAGTACCGGACCAGGCTGGCGAAGGCTGAAGAAACCGATCGGAATGCGCAGCAACTGGCCAAAGCGCTTCGGTCCGATGAGTCGGTCGGGACCGATGAGGAGCCGGCCCTGAAGACGATGGCGACGGAATTCGGCAAGGGGGTCACCACAATCGAGAACTTCGAACGGGACGGCCTCCAGCGGCGGCGCGAGCTGGACAGACTGGTGAATGCCCGAGCCGCAGAACTGAAGCGGCTGGAGACGGGCGGACCGGGGAGTGATCTGGCAGAGGCCGAGGACGCCCTGGCTGAAGCAAAGAAGGCCCGGGAGAAGGCCCGCCTGGAGCTTGTCGAGATCCGCAGGCGGCGCACCGCCGGCATGGCGGCGGAGTTGGCGGAGAGCCTCGCCGAAGGCGAACCCTGTCCCGTTTGCGGTTCGGTGGAGCATCCTGGCGCCGACCACTCGGAAGCGCCACCGGTCAGTGAAGCCGAAGAAGAGCAGGCGGCGAAGCGGGACGAACAGACCGAGGGCACGCTTTCGAAGGCCACGCAGTCCCGGGACGCCGCCGAAGCAGAGAGCCGGGAGAAGATGGCGAAGCTCAAGCAGGGCCTGGGCCAACTGCAGAGTGAGCTGGAAAAGCTGGTCAAAACGGAGTCCGGGCTCGCGGCCGGCGAGGCCTCTCCCACCGCAAGAAGAGAGCGGCTCGAATCGCTCGTCGAGAAGATCGGGCACTACCTCGAAACTGTGCGAACGACGGCGGATGCGCACAAGGCGGCCGATGAGTCCAGGGTCGCGGCAGAATCGGGAGCTTCGAAGTCGGGCTTCTCGAACCTGGCAGAAGCCGAAGCAGCCTCGGTCGCGCCGGAAGAGCTCGCCGAATCCAGGGCAGAGGTCGACTCCCACGACGAGGCCCTCAACATGGCCAGGGGCTTGCTCGGTGGAGAGCTGCGCGAGATCGACCGGAATGAACAGGTCGATCTGACGCCACTCGAAAAGGCGTCGGCGGAGACTGCCGAGAGGCGCGACCGCGACACCGGCGTCCTGGCGACCGCGACCGAGCGCCTGGAGACCTTCACCGGTGTGACTGCGGATATCCCGACCCTTTTCGAAGAGCTGACGCCACTCAGGGAGGCCGCTTCGTGCTCGGCCGAGCTGAACCGACTCGCCAGCGGCGACAACGACCGCAGGATGAAGCTCTCAATCTATGTTCTCGCCGTCCGCCTGAAGCAGG
>JAENXK010000218.1 GCA_016649615.1 Thermoleophilia bacterium | reverse complement strand
GTCCCTCGAACGAGAAGTCGGTCGGGAGCTCCATCATTGGCTGGCGGCGCCGTTCCGAGGCGAGCGCGTCCCGTTCGCGCATGACTTCCTTTTCCCTGGCAAGGAGCAACTCGTGGGCCTCCTGCCACTCCTCCTCGCCGACGATCGACGGTAGCTTCATCGGATTCTCCTTCTTCGGGACGACTGGCATATCTCGGCATCGTACCCTTGCCTCCGACCACCGCCGACCGATGAACGGCCGCCCGCTTGAGGCGAAGGGCTGTCCCCGGGCCGCGTCGGGGTCGAGATGGGCAGGGAGCGGGGCGCTCAGCCGCGGAGGTCTTCGTTCATCTGCTCGACCTCTTAGACCTCAGCCAGGCCGCGCTCGTCCGGCATCCCTTCCTCCACGTCGGTCTTCTCCTTTTCCCGCGCCGCCTGGATCCTCGAGTACACCTCGCTCGGGTGGGCCATCAGCATCAGGTAACGCTTCTCCGACCGGCTGAAGAAAGCAGTCGCCAGCAGGACTGCCGGGAAGGCGGCGACCAGCAGCAGACGGATCGCCAGTGGTCCGAATCCATCAGCCGGAACAAGGACTTCGCCCACGGCGATGAGGATGGCGGCGGCTCCCACGGTCTTGCCCAGCCGGATCCATTCATATGGAACCGGGAACAGCCGCTGGGTGAAGACGTACATCAGGATCAGCACGACCAGGTACGCGGCGACCAGCGAAACCGCCGAACCGACGATTCCCCACACCGGCAGCAGCAGGAGGTTGAGGCCGATGTTGGTCCCCACGCCGGCCAGGGTCGCGGGGAAGTTGAACTCGGTCCTGCCGGTCCTGCCGAGGACGACCAGCAGGACCATGTACACCGCGTAGAGCGCGGTACCGGCGGAGACCGGGCCGACCGCGTCCACGGCCCCATAGAACTCGGGGGCGGCAAAAATGCGCACGATCCAGGGGGCGAGCAACCAGATCCCGGTGACCACGAAGGCCATCAACACAACGAACCAGGTGACCACCGCCGAGTAGGCCCGCCGCGCCTCGTCATCGTCGGTTATCGAGTAGGCCAGGGGCGGGAACGCGAGCTGGAACCCCCGGACCAGGACGTTGACCGCCTGAGCGAACTTGATCGCCAGCGAGTAGAGGCCGGCCTCGGCCAGGCCGAGCATCCGGGCGATCAGGATCCGGTCGATGAAACTGAGCGAGTACAGCGAAAGCTCGGCCGGCATGGTCGGCAGGCCGAACCGCATCATCCGCCTCAGCAGCGGCAGGTCGGGCAGAAGTGCCAGGCGGTGACGGTGGTAGACGATCAGGGTGACCACGAAGGCGAAACCGGTGCCGTAGCTGCCCAGCAACAGGCCGATCGCGCCGAGGTCGGCGCCTACGACCAGGGCGAGCGTAACCGGGATCGTCACCAGCACCGAGGCCAGGGTGAAGTAGAAGAAGGCGCGGGCCCGCTCGTCCAGGCGGAAGATGGTCAACAGGTATTCGGAAAGGGTCAGCACCCAGAGGCCACCGATCGCGACCCGGGCGAGCGCCGGCTCACTCTCGCCCAGCAGCAGCTGGGAAAGCGGGCCGGCAAACGGAAGCAGGATGAGTGCGGCGATGGTCCCGGCCCAGAAGAGCGCGGCGAACGAGGTCGAGACGACCTCCCCGGGCTGCTCGTCGGTTTTGTAATAGAAGCGCAGCAGAGCCTCGACCACGCCGAGCCTGATCACGATGCTGACCGCCACCACCGCTGCGAACATCACCTCGGCCGCGCCGTAGTCGGACGGGCTGAGGTAGCGCGTATAGACCGGCAGCAGGGCAACCGCGATCACCTTCGAGAAAATGCTGGCCGCCGTATAGGCGGCCCCGGTGCTCGCTAGGCGGCGGAGGTATCCCGACATGGGAAGGCGAGGCTATAGCCGATCGCCATCAGGACCCAGGTGACGGGGTCGTTGAGAAAGTCGGCGTAGGTGATCGTATGGACCAGTACCGCAACAAAGGCGGCCAGGACTATCGCTCTGGCTGCCGGCGGTCCCCGATTGCCCCCGTTAGTGCCGAAAGCGGCGCCGAGACCGGGCATGAGCGAACGGAAACCGGCAGCGAGCGCAAAGAGAGCCGAGACGATCAGGGTCGCATAGAGGGCGAAGCCGACCAGTCCCTGCTCGGCGGCCACGGTGATCGGCTCGGTGTGGGACTCGGTCACCGGCGCGTCCGGACCGGCGATTTCGTCTTTGAAGGATTTCGAAAACGAGCCCGAGCCGTAGCCCAGAACGG
>JAENXK010000001.1 GCA_016649615.1 Thermoleophilia bacterium | reverse complement strand
GCGGGATCCGGAGCGCTTCTGGGCCTTCTACCGGAGGCGGCTCGACATGGCCGACCGGTACGAGCCGAATCCGGGCCACACCTTCCTTGCGCACCTTGCTTCGTTCAGCAAGCTGAGCGCGGTCGTCACCCAGAACATCGAAGGGCTGCATCAAGCCAGCGGGGTGGATGCGGCCCTGGTCCACGAGGAGCACGGCTCGGTGCGGGAACTCGAGTGCCTTTCCTGTGGCGAGCGTTTCCCCTGGGCCCGGCTTGACGAGCTGACCGTCGGCACCCTGCCGGTCTGCCCCTGCGGCGAGGTGCTGAAGCCGGCGGTAGTGCTGTTTGAGGAGATGCTTCCGGAACTGGCCGTCGAGCGAAGCATCGAGGCGATCGGTGGCTGCGACCTGCTGCTTCTGATCGGCTCCTCGCTGGTCGTCTATCCGGCGGCCGGACTGCCCGGGTACCGGCCTGCCGAGGCGGGCCTGGCGGTGATCAACAACGAGCCGACATCCTGGGGATCCGATGCGGATGTGTGGCTGTCGGGTGACATCGCCGAGCAGTGCGGCGGGCTGAGCGCGGGGCTCGGCTTCGCGAAGGCCTGATCGACGGGGACTCGCCGACCGCGGCCGACCTTCAGATTGCCCCTTCGGCGCGAATCCTGCTGAACATCGGCGACCTCCGCCCGATGCTCGAGGGCACCGCAGTCGCGCGCATCGCGCAGCGGTTCTTCTCCGACTATCCGGGCGACGTGCCCGCCGGCGCGCTGCCCGAGAGTTGGCTGCCTGCCTGACTGTCCCCTGAGTGGGGCCGCAGTCGGATCACGATCGACTTCGAGGTCGGTGTGTTGCTTCCCTCGGCGACCGAGTCGAGCGGCACCAGGCTGTTGGTCTCGGGGTAGTAGGCGGCGGCGCATCCGGGGGCGGTCGGGTATGAGACGAGGCGAAAGCGGCTGGCGAGGCGTTCGCTGCCGTCCGACCACTCGCTGACCAGGTCGACGACATCGCCGGGCCCGTGATTCAGGTTCGCGAGGTCGTCGGGGTTGACCAGAAGCACCCGGCGGCCGCCCTTGATCCCCCGGTAGCGGTCGTTCAGGCCGTAGATCGTGGTGTTGTACTGATCGTGGGAACGCATCGTCTGCAGCAGCAGGCGCCCGGGGGGAACCCTCAGCACCTCGAGCCGGTTGACGCTGAAGTGGGCCCGTCCGTTTTCGGTTTCGAACTCCCGCCTGTCTCTCGGCGGGTGTGGCAGGACGAACCCGCCGGGCTCCCTCGCCCGGCGGTTGAAGTCCGCGAAACCGGGTATCACCGCTTCGATCCGGTCCCGGATGCGGTCGTAGTCGGTGGCGAATTCACCCCAAGGGATCCCGGCCTTGCCGCCCAGCGTCGCTTCGGCCAGCCGGCAGACGATCGCCACTTCACTCAGCAGATCGGCTGAGGCCGGGGCCAGCCGGCCGCGGGAGCCGTGGACGCAGCTCATCGAGTCTTCGACGGTGACGAACTGCTCGCCCCCGCCCGACTCGTCCCGTTCGCTGCGGCCCAGGGTCGGCAGGATCAGCGCCTCGCGGCCGGTAACCAGATGGGAGCGGTTCAGCTTGGTCGAGACCTGGACCGTCAGATCTGTTTTGCGGAGGGCCCGTTCGGTCAACTCGCTATCCG
The DNA here is from genome assembly GCA_016649615.1 of Thermoleophilia bacterium. Classification (GTDB taxonomy): domain Bacteria; phylum Actinomycetota; class Thermoleophilia; order Solirubrobacterales; family 70-9; genus 67-14. Next base: position 84,024 of record JAENXK010000001.1, on the reverse strand, counting down.
GGGTCGCCGAAGCGAAATTTCCGCCCATGGCGAAGAAGACCCTGGCCCGGCCCTCGTCCATGGCCCGGATCGAGTCGACCACGTCGAATCCGGGCTCCCGTGGCGGCTCGAACCCGAACTCGGTCGCCAGAGCGTCCAGCAGGCCCGGCTCCGGGTTCTCGTGGATGCCCATCGTGCGGTCACCCTGGACGTTGCTGTGGCCGCGGACCGGGCAGACCCCGGCCCCGGGCCGGCCGATGTGGCCGCCGAGCATCAGGACGTTGACGATCTCGCGGATCGTCGCCACCGAATTCCGGTGCTGGGTCAGTCCCATCGCCCAGCAGGCGATCACCGAGTCGGCTTCCATGATCAGATCAGCGGCTTCGCGGATCTGCTCGAGCGGGAGGCCGGTTGCCTCCAGGACTTCGTCCCAGTCCAGTTCGTCGAGGTGGGTCCGAAGCTCCCCGAACCCGTCGGTCTTCGTCTCGATGAAATCCGAGTCGATGAAGTCGGCGCCGGCCGTACCGCCGGGCCGGCTCGCGGCCGCATTGAGGATGAGGCGGCCGATTGCCTGAAACAGGGCGAGGTCGCCGTTGACCCGGACCTGCAGGAACAGGTCGGTCAACTCGGTCCCCTGCCCGATCAGACCGGACGGACGCTGCGGGTTCCTGAAGCGCTTCATGCCCGCCTCGGGCAGCGGGTTGATCGTGATGATCCGGGAGCCGTTCTGTTTTGCCCGCTCCAGCGTGGCCAGCATCCGGGGGTGGTTCGTACCCGGATTCTGGCCGACGATCAGCAGCACGTCGGCACGCTCGATGTCTTCGAGCGAGACGCTTCCCTTGCCGGTTCCGATGGTCTCGGTCAGGGCGCAGCCGCTCGACTCGTGGCACATGTTGGAGCAGTCGGGCAGGTTGTTGGTGCCGAACGCCCGCGCGAACAGCTGAAAGAGAAAGGCAGCCTCGTTGCTGGTCCGCCCGGAGGTATAGAAGACCGCCCGTTCGGGGTCGCCCAGCGATTGCAGCCGGCCGGCGATCAGGCTGAACGCGTCCTCCCAGGAGATCGGCCTGTAGTGGTCGTCGCCTTCGGCAAGGTGCATCGGCTCGGTCAGTCGGCCCTGGCGGCCCAGCCAGTACCCGGACCGCCCGGCCAGATCGGTCACCGAGTGACGGGCGAAGAAGTCGCGGCCGGCCCGTTCCTTCGTGGTCTCCTCGGCCACCGCCTTGGCGCCGTTCTCGCAGAACTCGGCCCGGTGCGGGTGCCCGGATTCCGGCCAGGCGCAGCCCGGGCAGTCAAATCCGTCGGGCTGGTTGACCCGGAACAGGGCCGGTACGGTGCGTGAAAGACCGGCACGGCCGGCGTGCCTGAGCGATGCCCATACTCCGGAAATCCCGGCGGAGTGATCTCTGGGGGTGCTGATCTCCGGCGCATCGTCGGCGCCGTCAGCGCGATTCCCGGAAGTCAGCTTGTCCTGCGACACCGGGAATCTTCATCGGCTTGGTGATTCACCGTTCAAGGATATCCGCCGGTCCCAGGGATTCGACCGCGCGGCCCAGGGATTCGACCGCCTGGCCCCAGGCTCTTGGCCGGCAGATCGAAGAATCCGGGCAGATCGAAGAATCCGCGCAGAATGATGGATCCGGGCGGGATGCGGAGTAGGGTTGCGCCCGGATGAGCCGCAGTCCGCACACTCACGACGCCGATCCGATCCCGGGGGCGGTCGACGCCCGGATGATCACCCCGATCATCAGGGACGGCGGAGTTCGTGACGATGCTGCGGTCGAGGAGCCGCTCGAGATCAGGGTCGAGGGCGAACCTCTGGCGGTGACCATGCGAACGCCGGGCCATGACGAAGAGCTGGCGCTCGGGTTCCTCTCCGGCGAGGGCCTGATTGACACTCCGCGACCGGCCGGACCGACCGCCGATTTCGCTGCCAACGTGATTGAGGTCGGCGGTCCGCTGCTTCGTGACCCCGGGGTGCGCCGCTTCTATACGACTTCGTCCTGCGGGGTGTGCGGAAAGGGGGCTCTGGAGGAGGTTGCGGTCCACGCTCCTCCGGCCGAGCCCGGCCCGGTCGTGACCCGCAGCTTGCTCGGATCGCTGCCCGACCGCCTTGTCCAGCCTGCGTTCGAGCGGACCGGTGGGCTGCATGCGACCGGCCTGTTCGCGCCTGAAGGCGAAGCGGCGCTGGTGCGCGAGGACGTCGGCCGCCACAACGCGATGGACAAGGTCGTCGGCCGGGCGCTGCTTGACGGCCTTCTGCCCCTCCTTGACCGCATCCTCTGCGTCAGCGGGCGCCTCTCGTTCGAGCTGGTGCAGAAGGCTGCCGTGGCCGGCGCACCGATCCTGGTCGGGGCAGGGGCCCCGAGTTCGCTGGCGATTGACCTTGCCTCCGATCGCGGCATCACCCTGTGCGGTTTCGCCGGCCGGGGCGCCGTCAACGTTTACACCGGAGAGCAGCGCCTCTCCGATTGAAGCGCGGTTCGGGACCGCACTCCCGAAGTCCTCCCGGCGTCCGGAACCCACGGCCGTTCCGGCGATAGGCTTACCGACGCAACCGACCAGGAGGCCCGATGTCGTCAATCGACGAAGCGATAGAACAACTTGAGAAGTCAGCGGAGAAACTGAAAAAGCTTTCAGTCGAAGAGTCGAAGGCGATATCGAAGTCGGTACGGGAGGCGACCAGGGAGGTGAAGGCCGAGGTGAAGGCCGAGTATGCCGAGAGAAAGAAGCAGGCCAGGCGGGAGGCGAAAGAAGCCGAGAAGGCGATCAGAGAAGCCAGGGACAGGATCGAAAAGGCGCTTGGGGGCGAGCGGGCCGGCAGCGGTGGCAAGCGGGCGAAGAAGGGTGAAAGGGACCAGCAGTTTCTGGACTACGTCGAAAGACATCCCGGGTCGAGACTTGTCGATATCGCGAACGGAATCGGTATCAAGTCGCAGTCCGCGAACAGTGTGGCCAAGCGGCTGGTCGAGCAGGGCAAGGTCAGGAAGTCGGCAGACAAGACTTACACCCTGTCCTGAGTCGAGTCCGGTGTAACGCGGGGCCGGGGGGCGTGTAACGAACCCTGTGACCTCTGAGCAGTTCGCTGCCTATCACGAGTACACGCGCCGTCACGGGGTGAACTGGGTGTTTTACATCGTCGCCCGCTGCCTGCTCCAGCCGCTCTTTCTCATCTACTTCCGGCTCTCCCGCCAGGGCCGCAAGAACACCCGGATCAAGGGTGGCACGATCGTCGCCGCCAACCACCGCAGCTTCCTCGACCCCTTCGTTATCGGAGCCTGCCTGCCCTGGGGCAAGCCGATGAATTACGTGGCCAAAGTCGAGCTTTTCGAGAAGCGGTGGCAGGGGCTCATCCTCTCCCGGTGCGGGGCGTTCCCTATCAGGAGGGGCGAAAACGACGAAATGGCGATCGAGACGGCCGAGGCGGTACTCGCCCGGGGAGGGACCGTCTGCATTTTCCCCGAGGGGACCCGGATCAGGACAGGGTCGCTCGGTACCCCGAAGCGGGGGGTCGGCCGGCTGGCCCTCAGGACCGGGGCAGTGGCGGTCCCGGTGGCGGTGAGCGGAACCGAAGACGTGCGGCGGGGCTGGCGGATCCGGCCGCGCAAGGTCAGGATCAGGGTCGGGCGGCCGATGTCCTTTCCCCGGTCCGAGAATCCTTCGCCTGCACTGGCTGCCTCGGTCACTTCGAGGATCTGGCCGAACGTGGAGCTTCAGTGGGAAGACATCGGGGGTCTGCCGCCGATGCGGCGGGCGGCCGTCATCGGGGCGGGCAGCTGGGGAACCGCCGTCGCGGTCCTGCTGGCCCGGGGTGGCCTCGAGGTCCAGCTCGGCACCCGGACCGGCGAGCAGGCAGAGACGATTTCGGAGGTTCGCGAAAACGCGGCCTACCTGCCGGGGGTCCGGTTGCCGGACGCAATCGAGGTCCGGGCCTCGAGTGAGATCGAGCTGGGAGGGGTCGACCTGCTCTGTCTCGCGGTGCCTTCGGCCTCATATCCCCAGGCGGTGGGCGCGGTCGGCGACCGGGTCGGCAAGCGGGCGGGGATCCTGCTCCTGGCCAAGGGCCTGATCGCGCCGAAGGGCCAGCCGCCGTCAACGTATGTGTCCGAGCGGATCCAGTCGCGGGGAATCGCCTGTCTCGGCGGACCGGCCCATGCCCGGGAGGCCGTTTCGGGCTCGGCGGCGCTGGTACTGGGCAGCGGCGATGCCGATCTCAGGACTCAGCTCGGGGACGTATTCGACCGGGCCGGGCTGGTCTGCGAGCGGTCACGGGACGTGGTCGGGGTCGAGATGGCCGGGGCCGCCAAGAACGCGGCCGTGCTGGCCGCGGCGGCCGCAGAGCCACATGGACTGAACGCCGCAGGGATCGCAGCTGCCGCCGTCTGGGACGAGTGCGTCGACTACGCCGTCCTGCGCGGAGCCGATCTTGACACTTTCAACGGGCTGGCCGGGGTCGGGGACCTGCTGGCCACGGTGATGGCCGAAGGCAGCCGAAATCGACGGGCCGGTGAGTTGCTCGGACAGGGCATGGCGCCCGACCAGATACCGAACGAGATCGGACAGGCCTCGGAAGCACTTGACTCGGTTCCCCAGATCGCGGCAACGGTCGCCGCCGCCGGATGCCACGCGGACGCTCTCCAGGGCCTGGCCGACCTGGCGACAGGAAAGATCAGCTCGGACGAATGGGTCGCCGCGCTGCGGCGGGTGGGCCATTCGAGGAGAGCCGCATGAGTACGTTCGCGGCGGCGTTGAGCGGCTCGGGACCCGACCGATTCGGGGTAGGGTGGCCCGGTGAGCGATGCGCCGTCAGAGAGTCCCGGCACAGACGCAGATTCGGGACAGGCACCGGAAGAATCGAAGGCCGAGGTCGATCGCGGCTTCGAGCAGCTCTATCGCGACCACCTGCGCGACGTCTATTCGTACGCCTATTACCGGATCGGCAATCATCACGACGCCGAGGATCTGACCGAGCAGACCTTTCTCCAGGCGTACCGGCACTACGCCCGGGCCCGCCGCGAGTCGAACGGCCGGCCACTGCGCCCCTGGCTGATCCGGATCGCTCACAACCTTGCGGCCAACTACCACCGCGACCGGTCGAGGAAGCCCCAGACGCCGCTGGACAGCATCGAGCCTCCACCCGCCCGGCACTCGACCGAGGCCGTGGTCGAGGGCAGGGCCGAGCTGCGGGCAGTGATGGAGAACCTTCAAGAACTCCCGGAGGAAAGGCGCGAGGCGCTGGTCATGAGATTCGCGCTCGGCATGGACAACCGCGAGATCGCCCGGGCGATGGGCAGGTCCGACGGGGCGACCAAGGTTCTGATCCACAGGGCGATCAAACAGCTCCAGGAGCGGATGGAAGAGGGCGACGATGGATGAGCTGAGACTCGAAGACCTGCTTTCCGACGCGCTGCGTCCGGTCGAGCCACCGCAGCGGATGTCGGACCGGCTTCACGACACCTTTTCGGCGATCAGCGAGGCCGCCGCCTTTGAACTGAGCGGATGGGCCGACGAATTGACGGCGAGCGAGATGGACTCGCTTCGAGATCCCCGAAACTGGGTTCGCCCGGTGGTCGCCGTCGCAGCCGGCGGGCTGGCCACCGGCGCGCTCGTCCTGGTCGGCTTCCGGCGCCGGAGCCGTCAGCGCTCGCGACTGGGTGAAGTGCTCGACGAGACCCGCTCCCGCACCGGGCTCTGATCCTCCCGCACCGGGCTCTGATCCCGGTCGGGTCGGGCCATGGGTCCGGTCAGGCTTCCGGCTCTGAGGGTTTTGACGCCGGCCGGGTGGCGGCCCGGTCCCCGGGCCGGTTTTCGGCCTTGCCGGACTGCTGCCCGGTCGGTTTCTGTGCCCGGCCGGAGCGGGCCCGAACGCGCTGTAACTTCGCCCGCTTCCGTTTCTTGCGTCTGATCCGCCGGTCCTTCAGCTTCTGCTCGAAAGTCTGGCCGGCGTTGGCGATCAGGTCCCAGTAACTGGCGGTCAGGGCGAGAAGTGCGCCCGCGCCGAGCAGAAGATTGAACAGGTTGACCGTGCGCTCCGCCGGCAGTTGCCCGAAAAGGAGCTCGCCGTTGTCGGCCTGGACTCCCCAGATCCCCAGGCCGAGAAATCCGATCGCCGCCAGCAGCGCATACAGGCGCGGGGCGGGGCGGGCCAGAACCAGGGCGAGCAGCCCGGCGGCGATGTGGAAGCCGTTGGCGGTGCCATTGACCGTGAAGAACCCGAACAGCTCCGAAGTCAGCTCGGGGTGTTCGAACTCGGAGTTGCTCAGGATCCCGAACAGCCCTAGCAGGACCAGCACCGTTCCGGTGACCGTCGCGTAGACCCGGGTGTAGCCGATCCTCTCCACCTGCCCATTCTCCCAGTCCGGCGGTCAACTAGGCTTCCGGTTCTTGGCCTACTGCTACCGCCATCCCCGGGTTGAGACGCGAGTCTCCTGCTCAAACTGCGGCCGTCCGATCTGCCCGGACTGCATGACCGCGACCCCGGTCGGGATGCGCTGTCCCGAGTGCTCGCAGGAAAAGACGAGGGTCGTGACCGGGGCGACCGGCGGGATGGCGGCAGGTGGGAGCCCGGCGACCTTCGTCCTGATCGGGATCAGCGTGCTCGCTTATCTGGCCGAGACCGCGACCGGCGCCGGCGGGTTCAGCTCGACAGGCAGCAGCGTTGTATCCGACTACGGCCTGGTCGGGGCGTCGGTGGCCGACGGCGAGTGGTACCGCCTGGTCACCAGCAGCTTCCTGCACGTGGGGATCATGCATCTCGCCTTCAACATGATCGCGCTCTATTTTCTCGGCCGGATCCTCGAGCCTTCGATCGGCACCGTCCGCTTCGTGATGGTCTACTTCGCCTCGATGCTGGCCGGTTCACTCGGCGCGGTGCTGCTCTCCAGCAATCTGGTCGTGACGGTCGGGGCCTCCGGGGCGGTGTTCGGCATCTTCGGTGCCACCTTCATCATCGCCCGCGGTCGGGGCATGAATCACATCGCCGGTCAGATCGGGCTGATCCTCGGGATCAACCTGCTGCTCACATTTACGATCTCCGGAATCAGCATCGGTGGCCACCTCGGCGGCCTGATCGGCGGTTTGCTCTGCGGTCTGCTGGTCATCGCCGGTGAGCGCGGACGGCTCGGGCCGAGCGCCAGGCTGATCGAGTACGGCGGCATGATCGCGATCGGGGCTGTCTCGGCCCTGCTCGCCGTGGCTCTGGCCGAGCCTTTTACCGGCGTTGTGGTCGGGGCGCTTACACTTGGTCTGTGACCCTGCTGGATGAACAGGAAATCGAAGCCGCGCTGGCCGACCGGCCCGGCTGGAACCGTCGCGGCGTAGAAATCACCCGTGAGTTCAGGCTCGCCGACTTCGTCGGTTCGGTCGAATTCGTCGGTGCCGTGGTGGAGCCGGCCGAGCGACTCGGCCACCACCCCGACCTTTCGATCTCCTGGAACCGGGTCGAGGTGACCATCTCGACCCACTCCGAAGGTGGCCTGACAGAGGCCGATTTTCGCCTGGCGGGCGAGATCGACCGCCTGCAGCAGGTTCAGCCGTAGTCGTAGAAGCCGCGGCCGCTCTTCTGGCCGAGGTGACCTTCGGCCACCAGCCGGGTCACCGACTCGGGAGCCAGGTGGCCACCGTTTCCGGACTCGGCATTCAGCGCCCTGCCGATCTCGACCGCCACGTCGAGGCCGATCAGGTCGAGCAGGGCCAGGGGGCCCATCGGATGGGCCACCCCGAGGGTCATGCAGGTGTCGACCCCCTCCGGGCTCATTCCGGTCCGCTCCCGGAAGCGCACGGCATCGAAGAGGTAGGGGAACAGCAACCGGTTGACTACGAAGCCGGCGGTGTCGGGCACCACGACCGCGGTCTTGCCGACGCTCGCGCACCACGACTTCGCTCGTTCGCCGATTCCGTCGTCGAGCGATTCCGGCAGGCAGAGTTCGACCAGGTTCATCGCCGGCACCGGGTTGAACACGTGCAGGCCGAACAGCCGTTGCTCCAGGCCGGCAGCGGAGCCGAGTTCACCGATCAAGAGCGAAGAGGTCGTTGTGGCGAGGTCGGCCCCGGGGGCCACCTCGCCCAGTTCGCGCAGGTGGCCCGCTTTGATCTCGAGATCTTCGACGATCGCCTCGACCACGAGGTTCGCATCCCGCAGGTCCCCAGGAGCCGTCGTTGTCGCCACCCGGCCGGCTTCCGCACCCTCGATCCGTTCGCAGCTCCGCCTGACCGTTTCCGTCGCCCGGTCGGCCGAACCCTGGCTGCGGGCCAGGATCAAGACTTTTTCCGAGTGGCCGGAGGCCAGCGCGGCCAGCCCGGTGGCGATCGCGCCGCTGCCTGCCACGGCAATCTCCGCATATGCACCACTGCGGCTCTTTTGCTCAGGATTCATCACTGGCTCGACTCCGGTGGGACGCTGGACCGTTCTTGACTGACGAGTCAATCAGGTATCGTTGGAGGCCGGTTTTCCCGCTTCTGGCGGTCACAGACACTGGATATTGACGAAAGGTTCTTGATGAGCAAGTTTGGCGGACGCGAAGTCGTCATCGTTGAGGCGGTCCGGACCCCGGTCGGGCGCGGACACAAGGAGAAGGGCTACTACAAGGACACCCACCCCTCGAACCTGCTGGCTCACGCCTACTCCGAGCTGATCTCCCGCTCCGGGATCGATCCGGCCGAGGTTGAGGACGTCGTCGCCGGTTGCGTCCAGCAGTTCGGTGAGCAGAGCCTCAACATCGGCCGCAACGCCTGGCTCGAGGCCGGTTTCCCGATCGAGACCCCCGCAACCACGATCGACCGCCAGTGCGGTTCGGCCCAGCAGGCGGTCAACTACGCCGCGGCGATGATCGCCTCGGGCGTGCACGACGTGATGATCGGCGGTGGGGTCGAGCACATGGGACACATTTCGTTCGGGGATGCCGCCAAGGTGATGGGTGACTACGGCTGGGCCTACTCGCCGGAGCTGCTCGAGAGGTACAACCTGGTCAACCAGGGCCTTTCGGCCGAAATGATCGCCGACAAGTGGGACATTCCGCGGACCGAGCTCGACGAACTGGGGGTGCGATCCCACGCACTTGCCCAGCAGGCGACCGAGGAAGGACGTTTCGACCGCGAGATCGCTCCGTTCTCGGTCAACGGCGATACCTTCAAGACCGATCAGGGAATCCGTCCCGGCACCACGGCCGAGAAGCTGGCCGAGCTGAAGCCGGCCTTCAAGGAAGACGGTAAGGTGACCGCCGGAAACGCTTCGCAGGTGTCAGACGGAGCGGCCGCGATTCTGCTGATGACCCGCGAGAAGGCCGAAGAGCTCGGTCTGACTCCGCGAGCCCGCATCTTCGACCAGACCGCGGTCGGAGTCGACCCGGTGATGATGCTCACCGGTCCGATTCCGGCTACCCGGAAGCTGCTCGAGCGCAACTCGATGTCACTCGACGACATCGATCTGATCGAGATCAACGAGGCGTTCGCCTCGGTTGTCGCGGCCTGGCAGCGCGAACTGAATCCCGACATGGACCGGGTCAACGTGAACGGCGGAGCGATCGCGCTCGGCCACCCGCTCGGCTCGACCGGAGCCCGGCTGATGACCACTCTGCTGCACGAGATGGAGCGCTCCGACAAGGACATGGGCCTGGTCACGATGTGCTGCGGCGGCGGCATCGGGACCGGCACCCTGATCCAGCGGGTCTGAGCGAGCGGCCGTCGACCGGTGATGGACGAGCATCGCCTTGACCGGCCTTACGAAATGACGCGGTTTCCGCGATGAGCGCGATGGAGCGCGTCTCGGTCGGCGTGATGGGCAAGACGCCCGGCGACATGGCGAAGCTCGCCCGGAAGGCCGAGGCCGGTGGGATCGAGTCGGTCTGGGCGATCGAGCTTTTCCGCAACGCCTTCACCCAGACGACTTACATCTCGACCGAGACCGAAACGGTTGACGTCGGTACGGCGATCGCCTGGGGCTTTGTGCGCAGTCCGATGACCATGGCGATGAGCGCGATGGACATCGACGAGATCTCCGGTGGCCGGTTCCGGCTGGGCCTCGGCCCCGGGGTCAAGCGGCTGAACGAGACCTGGCACAACGCCGAGTACGGCCGCCCGGCTCCACATCTGAGGGAGACGATCGAGGCGGTGCGGGCGATCATCGCGGCCGCCGCGGCGGTCGAGCCGGTCGCTTTCAAGGGTGAGTACTACGACCTTGACATCAAGGGCTGGTACCGGTCGACCCCTCCGCTCCGGGCCGAGATCCCGATCTACACGGCCGCGGTTCAGAAGGGCATGGCCCGCATGGCCGGTGACGTCGCCGACGGTCTGATCGGCCACCCGCTCTGCTCGGCAACCTGGATCGAACGGGAGATCGTGCCGGCCTTCGAACTCGGGCTGTCCCGCTCCAACCGAGACCGGTCCGACTTCACCTACCTGCCCACGGTCACCGTCGCGATTGACGACGACTACCAGCGGGGTCTGGACGCGGCCCGGAGGACGGTCGCCTTCTACTCGACCGTCAAGACCTACATGCCGCTCTACGAGTTTCACGGATTCGGGCAAAACGCCGCCGACGCGGCCGCCGCCTTCAAACGCGGTGACATCGACGGAGTCGCCGCAGCGATCCCGGACGAAATGGTCGAGACCTACTGTGCGGTCGGTACACCCGACCAGGCCAGGGCCAAAGTCGAGGAGGTCGCCCAGTTCGCCGATGCGATCTTCCCCGGAGCACCGACCTACTTCATCCCCGACGAACAGGTCACCGAGTACAGCGAAAAGATCATCGAGGTCTTCGGCCCCGGACCCGGTTGACGGCTACTGAGTGACCGCGGTGCCGAGCACGCTCGGGCTGGTGTGGAGCCAGGACGGCCTCGTCTCGAATTCCCTGATCTCGGAAATCTCGAATCCGCTGCGCTCGATCTCGGACACCGTCTGGCAGCTGCATTGGCACCCTCCCGACAGGCGGGGCCAGATCCCGCTGCGGTCGAGCCCGGTCTGAATCCGGGCCTTTTTCGGATCCCCGGACCTGACGTGCTCAAAAAATCGGAGTGAGCCCCCGGGCTTCAGGACCCGCTTGAACTCGCTGAGAGCGGATCCCGGGTCGTTGATCGAACAGAGCACCAGGCAGACGACCACGGCGTCGAATTCGTCGTCTCCGAACGGCAGGTCCCCGGCGGTTCCGATAACGGTCGTCGATGGAACCGCCGCGGCGGCCGCCCGGGGCGACGCCTTCTCGCGCAGGTAGGGCTCGGGTTCGAGTGCGACGACCTCTTCAGTGGCCTCGCCGTAGTGGGCGAAGTTCATTCCGTCTCCGGACCCGATCTCGAGCACCTTTTCCGGAAGGTCACCGACCAGCTCATCGCGGTAGCGGCCGAGCTCGCGCTCCATGCGGCCGCTGATGTGGGCGTAGATCCGTGCGAACAGAGGGTGGCTGACCGTCTCGGTGCTCATGACCGGAGGATCTCAGGTCCGCGGCGCGACCGGCGGGCGGTGGAGGGCGGCGGGCGGCGGCGAGCGGGGATTCCCGGGCGGACCCCCACGGGCCCCCCGGATCAGTCGGCCGGCATGGCGGTGACGAAACTCTCGAACCCGGCCATGTCGGTGACGGCCGGGCCGTGGCCCGGCAGTAGCACCGACGGGTTGAGTTCGGCCAGCTTGCGGATCGAGCGGCGGTTCTCGGCCGGGTCGTAGGTGAACATGTCCGGTGGCTCGCCGATCCCCGCGCGTCCGGTCAGGTAATTCAGGTTGCGGATCACGTCGCCACAGATCGCCACCCCGTCCGATTCCCGGAAGTAGATGACTTCACCCCGGGCGTGGCCGGGAGCGTGGTGGACCTTGAAACCGGCGACTTCGTCGCCCTCCTGCAGGACCAGGCCGACCGGATGGGGCGGACCTTCCCAGGAGGCCTGGAGCCACTTGAGCAGCGGATTGGTCAGCTGCTCGCCGGAGATCGGGACCCGCCCCTCCATCGCGTCCACGTCGTCTGCGTGGCAGGCCAGCGGGATGTCGCGCTCGCGGCAGATGTCGCGGGCCAGGCCCTGGTGGTCGGGGTGGGCGTGGGTCAGGGCCAGCAGGGAGAGTTCGCGGTCCTCGATCTGGCCGAACACCCGGCGCCGGTCCCAGGTCGTGGCGGCATCGATCAGCACGTCACCGACCAGGTAGACGTTGACCATCGGCCGGGGGAACTGGTCGAGGCGCTCCACCCCGGCGGCGACGGTCCTCATGCTCAGTCGGCCGGCTGGCCGCTGTGATGTGAGAGTTCTTCGAGGCGCCTGATCTGGCGTTCGCCCTCGATCCGTGCCGGGTCCCTCGGGTCGAGCGGTTCGATCAGGCGGCGGACCCGGTTGCGGACCTGCAGCGAGAAGTGGGGCGTGACCGCACCGGTCAGCTCCCGGATGTCTTCGGCGGTGATCCTGGTGTCGGAGTCGAGGACTCCGAGGAACTCGGTTTCGCTCATGGTGTGCTCAGGGTTTCTACAGGAGCGAGCTCGGCCGCGTCGTCGATACTCGCCTGCTGGTTGATGTCGATGAGTGAATCATCGCCGATTATCCAGACGTGGTTATAGAGGGCACGGGTCGGGTCGGTGTCGTAGCCCGGCTTGATGTCGAGCAGGTACTCCTCGACGACGTCGGGCAACTTGTCGTCGGCTTCGGTCAGGAGCAGGGCCGGCCAGGTTCCTCCGGTCGACAGCGCGGTCGCGGCGATCGCGTCAAGCGGCCGGTCACTGCGGGCGACAGTGAAGCCGTGTCCGGGGTCGTTCAGATTCCAGCCGAAGGTACCGCTGGAGAAGCGGGCCAGTTCGACCGAGGTGGCCGGGGGATCTTCGCCTCCTACCCGCTCGACGCTCGCCGAGACTTTGCTGAGTTGCCGCAGCGCGTCCGAGGAGACCACCTTGGACGGGCCGAGGATGAACACCGGGACGTCCCTGTTCTCTTTCTTCTTGAGGAAGTCGATGGTGGCGGCGGGAACCTCGTTCTTGCCGGTGAACAGAACCGGGTCGCCCGACCGGGCCGCCCAGGTCGCGGCCGGAGTCGCGTAGGCAGATTCTTCGGAAGAGACGACGACGAAAGCCTCGGGCGGTCCGTCGGCGAGTTCCGCCTTGAGTTCGGCGACGCTGACCGCGAGCGAGGCCGGGTCGCCTCCCCTGATCTTTTTGACATCGAACCCGGACGGAGGCGCGACCTTGCCGACCGTGAAGACCTTGTTCTCACCGGTGTCCGGCGAGCCGAGCGGATCGAGCTGTTTGAGCGCGTCGGTTCCGTCGGCCGAGAGAGTTCCATCGGGTGCGAGCAGGATCGGTGAACCGATCGGCGGTGAGCTGAGCGCCGCGGCGGCGACGCCGGACTGCCACTCGTCGGCGTTTACGATCGTGACCGCGGCCGGCGGTGAACCGGGCCCGGTGGTCGGGTAAGCGGCCAGCGCTGCGGCGATCGAGATCTCGACCGGGTCGGTGCCGCTGATCCGGGTGGTGTTCCGGGTGGCCGCGTCGGGATAGCCGAGTGCGCCCTGGTTGTGTCCGGCCACGAGGTCGCGGGTGGTGGGCTGGCTGCCCTGATCGGCTGCGACCGGCACCGGGGTGGCCGTTCCGGGAGCGTCATCCTGGCCTACGTCGAAGAAAAAATATGCGACGAACGCAGCCAGGATCAGGATCAGCACGGCGAGTATCCCGAGACCGAGCCAGGGGATACCGGTCGCCTGCGGGCTTCCGGCAGGGGCGTTGATCGGTTGTCTCGATGAACCCGGCACGAAGCAAACCGTATCGGGAGAAGGAAGTCGTAAGAATGGCGGCGATGCTCTACCCGGCCGGAACAACCACGAACAACCGCGGACACCTCGAGATCGAGGGCTGCGATGCGGTCGAGCTGGCGGCCGAATACGGAACCCCCGCGTATCTTTTCGCGGTGGGGGAGATGCGCGCCCGCGCCCGCGCGTACCGCTCGGCCTTCGCGGCGCACACCGACGATTTCGAGGTTCTGTTTGCCAGCAAGGCACTTCCGGTGACCGCGGCTTTCCGGCTCTTCGCCGAAGAGGGACTCTCGGTGGACGTCGCTTCCGGCGGAGAGCTGACCATGGCACTGGAAGCCGGCTATGACCCGAAGCGGATCTACATGCACGGGAACAACAAGACCGACGCCGAACTCCGGCTGGCGGACAGGGCCGGGGTCGGGCACCTGATCATCGACTCGTTCGACGAGATCGAGCGCTGCGAGCGGGTTCTCGAAAACGACCATGACGTACTGATCCGGGTGACGCCCGGGATCGTGCCTTCAACCCATTCCTTCATCCAGACCGGCCAGGCCGACTCGAAGTTCGGCTTCGGGCTCGAAGACGGGTCCGCAGCAAGCGCGGTCGAGCGGGTCCTGGCTTCGCCCCGTCTCAACCTGGTCGGCCTCCACTTTCACATCGGATCGCAGATCTTCGAGATCGAACCGTTCCGGCTGGCCGTGAAGGCCCTGGCCGAGCTGCGCGGAGACTGGTGCCGGATGCTCGACCTCGGCGGGGGCCTCGGCATCTCCTACGAGACCGACGACCGGCCGCCGCCGATCGAGAATTACGTCGATCTCAAATTCAGGGCCGTTCGCGAGTTCTTCGACGAAGGTGTGCGAATCCTGATCGAACCCGGGCGCTCACTGGTCGGAACGGCGGGAGTCACCCTCTACACGGTTGGCACGATCAAGGAAATCCCCGGGATCCGGACCTACCTCGCAGTCGACGGGGGCATGTCTGACAACCTGCGACCGATGCTTTACGACGCCATCTACGAGGCGGTTGTCGCCGACCGCCCGGACGCCCCTGCAGAGCGCACGGTCACCGTGGCCGGCTCGCATTGCGAGTCCGGGGATATCCTGATCCGTGACGTGGCCCTGGCCGATCCTCAGATTGGAGACACCCTGCTGATTCCGGCGACCGGCGCCTATGGTCATTCGTTGGCCAACAACTACAACGGCATGCCCCGGCCCCCGGTCATCTTCTGCGAAGACGGCGAGGCCCGGGTGGTGGTCAGGCGCGAGACCTGGGACGACCTGCTGGCGAGGGACGCATGAGCGAGACCTTGAAGATCGGGCTGCTCGGCCGTGGCACGGTTGGGAGCGCATTCGTCGACCTGGTCGGGGAACGGGCCGCGACCATTGAAGTGGCGACGGGCAGGAGAGCCGTGATTTCGGGGGTACTGACCACCAGCCAGGGCGACTTTGATCAGATCCTGGCCGATGCCGACGTGATAGTCGAGCTGATGGGCGGGACCGACCCGGCCTTCGACTATGTCCGGGCGGCGCTCGAAGCCGGCGTTCCGGTGATTACCGCCAATAAGCAACTGCTTGCCCGGCGCGGGGCCGAGCTCTTCGAAGCGGCCGGCCGGGCCGGTGTCCAGCTGCGTTTCGAGGCCGCGGTCGCAGCGGTGGTGCCGGTGATCCGGGTGGTCCAGGAAAGCTTCGGTGCGGTCGAGTTCAGCAAAGTATTCGGCATCGTCAACGGCACCACGAACTTCATCCTTTCCGAGATGGCCGCTACCGGCGCCTCCTACGCCGACACCCTCAAGCGGGCCCAGGACCTCGGCTACGCCGAAGCCGACCCGACCGAGGACGTCAACGGGGCCGATGCCGCGGCCAAGATGGCGATTCTCGCCCGGCTCGCCTTCCACACCCCGGTCACGCTCGACCAGGTGGACTTCGAGGGCATCGAGTCGGTTCAGCCGGATGACCTCGCCTACGCCAAGGAGCTCGGCCTGTCGCTGAAGCTGCTCGGCGTGGCAGAGAGGCTGCCCGGCGGGATCACGGTCAGGGTCTTTCCCTGCTTCCTTTATCCCGGCCATCCGCTTTCCCCGATCGAAGGCCCGTTCAACGCGGTCATGGTCGAAGCACCCGAGATCACCGAGGTGACGATGTCGGGACCGGGTGCCGGAGGGCTCCAGACGGCGGCCGCCGTTCTCGGCGACCTGGTCTCGGTGGTGACCGGTGACGCACCGACTCATCAGGCCCCTGAAGCGCTGGAGGTCCTGAGCGACGTGGACTCGTCTTTCTACCTCCATCTCGAGGTCGCCGACGAGCCGGGCGTCCTTGCCCGGGTGGCGAAACTCCTCTCCGACTACGGGATATCGGTCAAGAGCGTCGTCCAGCGCGGGATCGGCAGCGACGCGCGGCTGGTCATGGTGATTCACCGGTGCCTGGAGTCGCGCTTCAAGCAGGCGGTCGCGGAAATCGGGGGGCTCGATTCACTCCGGGCCCCGCCCCGTTACATCCGGGTGATCGAAGAAGAGTTCGTCTAGGAACAGATGCCGCAGCCGATGATCGAGAGATACCGCGACACCCTGCCGCTGGAACCTGGCGACCCGGTGGTCAGCCTCAATGAAGGCTCGACCCCACTGGTCGAAGCCCCGGTTCTTTCCGAGCGGGTCGGTGCCCGGGTCTGGCTCAAGGTCGAGGGCGCGAACCCGACCGGCAGCTTCAAGGATCGTGGCATGACCGTCGCCGTCTCCCGGGCAAAAGGCCGGGGAGCCGAGGCCGTAATCTGCGCCTCGACCGGCAATACGGCTGCCAGCGCGGCCGCATACGCGGTGAGGGCCGGGATGACCGGGGCGGTAATCGTGCCCGAGGGCAAGATCGCGATCGGCAAACTGGCCCAGGCCCTGATCCACGGGGCCCGCGTGATCGCTCTCGAAGGCAACTTCGACGATGCCCTGGTGCTGGTACGGGAGCTCTCCGAGCGCCATCCGATCGAACTGGTCAACTCGGTCAACCCGTACCGGATCGAGGGCCAGAAGACGGCCGCCTTTGAACTGATCGACGAACTCGGCGAGGCGCCCGACGCCCTGGCGATCCCGGTCGGCAACGCCGGTAACGTCACCGCTTACTGGCGTGGCTTTCAGGAGCGTGAAACCGCACCGGTCCTCTACGGCTTCCAGGCAGCCGGTGCGGCACCGCTGGTCATCGGGGAGCCGGTGGCCAATCCCGAGACGGTCGCGTCGGCGATCCGGATCGGAAGCCCGGCCCGCTGGGAGGAGGCGATGAACGCGTTCAACACTTCACGGGGGCGGGTCGCGGCGGTCACCGACGAGCAGATCCTCGACGCCTACCACTGGCTGGCCTCGAACGAGGGAGTGTTCTGCGAGCCGGCCTCGGCCGCCTCGGTCGCGGGCATCCTCAATCACGGCCTGCCGGTGGTCGAAGGGATGGAGACTCCGGAGACGGTCGTCTGCGTACTGACCGGCCACGGCCTCAAGGATCCCGACACGGCGCTCGGCAAGGCGCCTCCGGTAATCAGCTGCGCCAACGAGATCACCGTTGTCGAGCGAGCCGTTTTCGGCTGAGGCCTCCGCTCAGGCCCTGAGGCGGTAGCCGCTGGCGAACAGCCGGTAATTCAGCAGGGTGAGCAACGCCGTGATCACGGTCAGGATCAACAGGGAAATCGCGATGTTGACGTCGGCTATTCCGAGAAAGCCGTACCTGACGACCGAGATCATGTAGTAGACCGGGTTGAACTTGGTCAGGGTCTGGTACGGCTCCGGCAACAGTGTGGCTGAGTAGAAGATCCCTCCCAGGAAGATCAGCGGCTGCAGGATGAAGGTCTGGGCGAACGAGACGTCGTCGAACTGCTCGGCCCGGATTCCGACCAGGACGCCGATCTGTGAGAAGAAGAAACCGATCAGGAGCAGCGAGACGATCAGGACCCAGACGTGTTCGACCGGAAGGTCGACCAGCAGGCTGGCGACGATGAAGGTGATGACCGTGATCGTCATACCACGCAGGAAGCCGCCCAGGGTGAACGCCATCAGCAGCTGGACCGGCGACGCGGGGGAGGAGAGCTGGTCGTCGATCGAGCGCTGGAACTTCTGCTGGAGGATCGAGGACGCGTTGTTGGTGAACGCGTTGATCGCCCAGGCCATCAGGATCAGTCCCGGGATCACGTACACCGTGTAGTCGATGCCGTCGAGGTCTCCTATCCTGGTTCCGAGCGCGGCGCCGAAGACCGAGATGTAGAGAAAGGTTTCCAGCAGCGGAGCGCCCAGGGTCTGGCCCTTGATCTTCATGAAGCGGCTGACCTCGCGCCGGGTCAGCGCGAGAAACCGCACCGTTGAGGCGCTCAAGCCGGATCCTCGCCGATGTGGGCCCGGGAGAGCTCCTTGCGCCCGACCAGGCCGAGATAGGCGTCTTCCAGGCTCTTGACGCCGTATCTGGCGGCGAGTTGCGCACTGGTGCCTTCGGCGGCGATCTGGCCCTCGTTGATGAACGCGACGCGGCTGCACAGCTGTTCGGCTTCTTCGAGGTAGTGCGTGGTCAGCAGGATGGTCGTGCCTTCGCTGTTGACCTGCTGGACGTACTGCCAGAGCTCGAGCCGCAGCTCGACATCGACCCCGGCGGTCGGCTCGTCGAGGATCAGCAGCCGCGGCCGGTGCATCATCGCCCGGGCCAGCACTACCCGCCGCTTCATGCCGCCGGAAAGGGTCCTGGTGCGCTCGTGTCGCTTGTCGGTCAGCGAGAAGACCTCGAGCAGCTCGGCAACCCGCTCCCGGCGGTCGCGCTTTTTCATGCCGAAGTAGCCGCCGTGGAAATCGAGAGTCTCCTCGACTGTGAGGAACCAGTCGAGATTGATGTCCTGCGGAGCGAGGCCGACCGATTCCCTGGCCGACTTGTAACCCTCTACCGCGTTGTCGCCGAAAATCCGGATCGTGCCCCCGGTCGGCATCGCCAGACCGGTCGCGCAGTGGATCAGAGTCGACTTGCCGGCGCCATTGGGACCGAGCAGGCCGAAGAACTCGCCGTCGGCTATGCCCAGCGAGACCCCGCGAAGAGCTTCAACCCCGGTCGGATACCGCTTGACCAGGTCGGTGATTTCGAGGGCCGGCGATTTCGCCGGAAGGCGGGGATCGGTGGCAAAAAGGGATGCCGCGGCTGAATCCATTGCGACCATGATGAAGGCTCGGACCCACCGGTGCGTTTGCCTCTGCGGCCGAGCGAGGTGCGCCGAGTTGCCGCAAGCGAATAACTTTCGGGAGGTGACCGAGCGACACCGACTTGTCCGCGTCCCGGCCTCGTCCGCCAATCTCGGACCGGGCTACGACGTGATGGCTGTGGCGCTCGACGTCCACCTCGAACTGGAGGTGACCGAGACCGGGGAGTTCTCAGTCGAGTGCGGTTCGCTCGACGTCCCGGCCGGCCGGGACAACCTGCTGGTCCGTGCCTTTGAGTCAGTTCATCCGGCCGACGGGATTTCGTTCCGGATCGGGGGTGACATCCCCCTGGCCCGCGGCATGGGCTCGTCTGCTGCGGCGATCGTCGCCGGCATGGTCGCCGCCGACCATCTGTTCGAACTGGGTCTTGAGCACCAGGACGTGCTCGAGCGGGCTACTGCGCTCGAGGGCCACCCGGACAACGTCGCCGCCGCGATCCTGGGCGGGTTCGTGGTCTGCAGCGGCGAGGGTCCCCACCTGACCGCCACCAGGCTGGACTCGCCCGAGGGCCTGGAAGGCATCCTGGTCATTCCCGACCATGAGGTCTCGACCGAGAACGCCCGTATGGCGATCCCGGCCGAAATCCCGGTCAGGGACGCGATCGCAAACGCTTCCTCAGCCGCCCATCTGGCTCTCGGACTGAGCCGGGGCGATTTTGACCTGATCTCGCTCGGCCTTCACGATCGTCTCCATCAGGACAGGCGCAGCCATCTGTTCCCGGACTCGATGCGGATCGTCGAGGAGGCTCGGGATTTCGGTGCGATCGGTGCGACGATCTCGGGAGCCGGACCGACAGTGCTGGTCTGGACCGGATGGCAGGAGACGGGCATGGTCATGGACGAGCTGAGAAAGCGCTGTTCCGACTGGGCCGAAGTCCGCCGGGTCGGGTTCAGTCCGCTCGGCGCCGACGTCCCGGAACTCTGATGCCGGCCGGGCCCACGCTCTGAGGCGATGGATCTCCTCCTCCAGATAGGCCTGATCCAGCTGGCCGTAGGCGCTCTGCTCGGCTGGGCGATGGTGATCCGGCTCGAACGGCCGGAGTGGCTGAAGAAGATCGGGGTGGTCCAGTCACACCGGGTGCTCCAGGTTCACCTCGACTTCGTGATCATGGGGCTGATCCTGATCGCGGTCGGGCTGGCTGTCGGCGATCTGCCGGATGTCGCCGCCGGTCTGCTCATCTTCGGGACCACGGTTAACCCCCTGCTCTTCGTACCGCCGGCTTTCAGCCCGGATGCGCAGAAGAGACTCTGGTACCGGAGCCTCTCGGTGGCCTCTTTCCTGGCGGTTTCGGGCGGACTGGTCTGGGCGGCGATCGTCGGCCCTTCCTGAGCCCGGCCGCCCGCGGCGCGTCTAGCTCTCGATCTCCCGGACCATCGCCCGGGCCTTGGCCAGCGCCGGTGCCAGGTCGAGCCGCTCCAGGATCTCGACCGTGAGCCGGGCGTAGTCGATCGCCTTGCGGCGTCTGTACTCGAAGATCGATATCCCGGCAAGGGCCGACTCCGGGTAGACGATCGAACGGCGTATCACCGTCTCGAACACCCGCTCTCCGAACTCCTGCCGAAGCGTTTCCAGGGTCCCCTTGGCGTGGTTGGTGCGCATGTCGGCGATGTTGAGCAGGACCCCGAGCAGATCGAGATCGGGGTTGAGGTTCTCCCTGGCCAGCCCGATCACCTCGGTCGCCTGTTCGGCACCCTGTTCCGAGAAGTGCTCGGCCTCGGAGGAGAGGATCGCCCAGTCGGAGGCGACCAGGGCGTTTACGGTCAGGAGCCCGAGCGTGGGGGGGCAGTCGATCAGGCAGATGTCGTAATGGCGCTTCGGTTCTCTCAGGGCGTGTCTCAGGGTGAGCTCACGGCCCATCTTGCCGGCCAGCATGAGCTCGGCTTCGGCCAGGCCGAGGTTGGCCGGGATCACGTCATCGTGGATCGCGTCCATCGCCGTCTCCTGGCCGGCCAGCACCTCGCCGAGGGTCGGAAAGGCGTCGGCCGGGACGCCGAAGTACTCGGAAAGATTGCCCTGGGGGTCGGCATCGATCGTCAGCGTCTTCAGCCCCGAGCGGGACAGTCCCTCGGCCAGCGAACGGGTCAGAGTCGTTTTTCCGGTCCCGCCCTTTTGCGAGAGAATGGCGATCGTGGTTGCCACGGCTCACACCCTACCTTCGGCCGATCGCCCCGGGAGGCCGGGCAGGCCATACAATCAGGCCGAATGGGACCCGTATTCGCCGAGATCGAGATCGACGCCCCGCGCGAGCGCATCCACGAATATCTGATGGACATCGCCACCCGGCCCGATCTCTACGGCGACTCGATTCAGAACTTCCGCCTTCTGAGGCTCGATTCCCGGGGGATCGGCGCCGGGGCGCGATTCAAGTTCCGTCGGCGAACCGCCTGGGCCGACACCTCAATCGTCGCGTCGGAGCCGCCCCGGAGGATCTCCGAACGGGGCGAGACTGGGCGCTTCAACCGCACCAGGGTCGGAACAGAGTGGGAGCTGGCCGAATCGGCCGCCGGAGTCTCAGTCGTCCGGCTCAGTTACTGGACCGAGCCCAGCAGCGGGATGTCGAAGCACTTCGACCGCCTCACCGGAGGCGCCGGGTGGCACCGCAGGCGCCTGAAGCGGGCGGCCAAGCGGCTGCGGGAGCTGATCGAGGCCGATCGGGCTTCAACCGAGCCGGTCGAGGTGGCCGGTGGCAACCGATACGCGACCGGCGTCCTTTAGACCGAACAGACGACTAAACTCCGGCGCCGATGGACACATTCCTGAACAGCAACTGGTTCCGCGGGCTCGTCCTGGCTCTCGCAGTATCCGTTTCCGGATTCGCCCTGGCCGCCTGCGGCGGCGACGAGCATGAGAAGAAGACCGGGATCGTCGAAGGCGAGCGCTTCGAGCTCGGGCCGCTCGAGTACAACGTGCTGTTCACCCGGCCGCTCAACCTGAATGACGTCGAAGACAGCGAGTACCTGGTCGGCCAGCCCGCACCCGACCCGGACCAGACCTATATCGGAGTCTTCCTGCAGGCCGAGAACCTCGACGAAGATGAAGCCCACGCCCTTCCCGATTCGTTCAAGCTGGCCGATACGGCGGGCCATACTTACGAGAACCTGGACAGCACCAGCAGCTACGCGTTGAAGCCCGGCGCTGAGGTCGGACCCGAGGATGTCGTGCCTGCGCTCGATTCGACCCCTCAGGTAGGTCCGATCGAGGCCTCGATGGTGCTCTTCGTAATCGACGACGAGTCCCTTGAGCTGAGGCCCGTCGAGTTCGAGGTCGAGGGCGAAGACGGCCCGGCCTCGGTCGAGGTCGACCTCTAATCCGTTGAGCTCGACCTCTGCCCCGGTTGCGGTCGGCTTTGCCGGCCAATTGATCGCCGGTGCCGGTGCGGTACTGGTCCTGCTCGCGTCTTTCGGTCCCGGTTTCGAATACGCCGGGGTCGCTGTCCTGGTCCTGGGCGTGGTCGTCTCTGCCCCGGACGCCGGTGCACCCGGGCCGCACCTGAGCGATTGGTGGACGGTACTCGCCCTCGGATCGCTCGCCTGCCTGATCGGAGTGGTCCTGGGACTCCTGCTTCCGGTGCCCGGCGCGATCATCCTGAGCGCCGGCGCAATTGCGGCCCTGGTCGCGGTCGGCCTCGGATCACCTGTAGCTCCGGAGTAGGGGCGGGCCCGGCCGGCAGTAGGCGGATCGATCCGGCCGGCGGGAGGCAGAGCGGCCCGGGTCGGCGGTGCGCGATGATTGCGGCCGGCTTAAAGGCCGGCCGAGAGCACTGCGCCGGCAATAGGCGCCGCGACCGTGCCGCCGTCCGCGTCCGCTTCGATCAGCATCACCGCGACCGCGAGTCTTGGTTTGTCAGCCGGGGCGAAGCCGGCAAACCAGGCGTCCACGTCCAGAATCGGCTGGCCCTCCCCGTCGGTTGATCCGCTAGACCCGAGCTCGGCGGTACCGGTCTTGCCGGCGACCTGGGCCTCCGGAATGGCCGCGGCGGGACCGGTGCCCGAGGTGACGACCGCCACCATCATCTGCGTCAACTGGTTGGCGGTTTTGGCACTCGAGACCCGCACTGGCTGGGCCTCGGGCTGAAGCTCGGGCTCGGTCGTCAACGGGGTCGGCATCAGTTTGCCGCCGTTGGCAATCGTCTGGGCGATGCTGGCCATCAGCAACGGGGTCGCCTGGACCTTTCCCTGACCGATCGCGCTCACGCCGAGTTCGTTGTTGTACTCACCGGGCTGGGGGATCGTCGGAATCGGGGGGTCGACCGCCGCGGTGCCGGCCTCGTTGAACATCGCCGGGACCTTGTTGAAGCCGTACTTCTCGGCGGTTTCGGTCATCGCTTCCTCGCCGATCTCCATGCCGAGCGGAGCGAATACCGAGTTGCATGAGTGGGCGAACGATTCGACCAGGTTGCCACCGCAAACCTCGTTATAGGCGTTCCTGATCATGCGGCCGTCGGCCGGAGCCTCGGTCACGAACGGGTACTCGCTGTCGAGTGTCGCCTTGCCGGTTTCCAGTGCGGCCGTCGCGGTGACCATCTTCATGGTCGATCCGGGCGGCTGGAGGACCGAGTAAGCCTGGCCTGCCATCGCCTTGATCCGGCCCTTCTTCGCGTCGAGCAACGCCACGCCACCCAGTTGCCCGGCAAGGTTGCTCACCGCCGAATCCTGCAGGGTGGGGTCGATCGTCGTCTTGAGTGGGTCAGCCGGCGCCGGCTCGCCGGTGGCGAGATCACGTCCCTTGCCGCCGTCACCGCCCTTGATCGGCACCGCCATCAGGGTTCCCCCGGGCTTGCCGGACAGGCGCTCGTTGAAGGCCAGCTCCAATCCGCTGATCCCGGTCGGTTCTCCCGGGTCGAAGCCGAGGGCCAGGTCGGTCAGATCGGATTCCTCTTCCGGGGTGCCGACCAGGCCGGTGACGTCGATCATCGCGTCACCCAGCGGGTGTTCCCGGGCAAGCGAGGGACCTTCGGCCATCGCCCGGCCGTCGGCTGCCAGGATCGGCGCTCGGCGGGGCATCTCGGTTTTTCGGCTCAGCTCCTCGTCCGGCTTCAGTCCGGGGAACAGCAGGCTGTCCTGCCAGGCGATCCCGTCTTCACCGAAACTGAAATTCATCGGACTGACCACCGTGCCGAAGGCCCGGGTCCTGACCTTGACCGGAACCTCGGCCTCGGTTTCGTCTCCGCCGGCCTCACCGCCGGTGAGCGAGGTCATCGTGGCCATTGCCACGGATTCGGCGTAGCGCTCCTTGAACTGCTCAACGGCGATCGCCTCGCGGGAAGTTGCGCTCAGTTCTTCGTACATCGCCCCGTAGTCACCCTTCGACCAGGCGGCGACATAGCGCTCGGCCGCACTGCGATTGGGATCGCCGGGGCATCCCTGGATCACCCCGAGGATGAAGGCGACCAGCGCGATGGCGATCAACGGCAGGGCCCGGGTCTTCAGGCGCTGCTGTCGTTCAGAGCGGGTCGGCGGGCGGGTCATGGCCCGCTAAAACTACCGGGGGCGGCCGGTGGATAGATTGACCCGGTGACCGCATTGGACTGGGGCATAGCCGCCTTCACCTTCCTCGTCGCCCTCTGGGGATTCCGGCAGGGCCTGATTGTCGGGGCACTCGGCCTCACCGGACTCGCGGCCGGTGCCGTGCTCGGCTCCCGGTTTGCCCCGGTGATCCTCGACCAGGGGTCGAATTCGCCCTACGCCCCGATGGTCGCCCTGATCGGCGCAATCATGTTCGGATCGATCACCCTGGCGATCGCCGCTTCGTTCGGCCAGCGGGTCAGGGCCTCGGCCATCAGGGGTCCGGGGTGGCAGATCGTGGACGGTATCGGTGGCGCGCTTCTGATCGCCGCAGTGGCGATGGGAGTCATCTGGGTCCTCGGCGCGGTCGCGGTCTACACCCCCGGGGCGGACTCCCTGCGAAAGAGCGCCCAGAAGTCACTACTTCTGGGCGGCATAAACGAGGTCATGCCGCCTTCGGGGCCGCTTATTCAGGCGCTTCACCGGATTGATCCGGTGCCGCAGGTGGCGACCTCGCCGGGCGATATCGCCACCCCTGCGGCGGTGACCGTGGACCAGGCCCGGATCAGGGAGGCCGGCTCCTCGGTGGTGAAGGTGGTCGGCACAGCCTGCGGGGTCGGCGTGATGGGCTCGGGTTGGGTCGTGGCCCCCGGCACCGTGGTCACCAACGCCCACGTGCTGGCCGGGCAGACCGATACCCGGATCGAGACCCCGGACGGTCAGATAGCGGACGCCGTGCCGATCGCCTACAACCCGCGAAACGACCTGGCCGTACTGGCGGCCGACATCGATTCGAAGCCGCTGGCGATGCTGAAATCGACCGAATCCGGCGTGCCGGCCGCAGTCATCGGATATCCCCAGGACGGACCGCTCACCCTGTCCCCGGCCCGCGCCGGCAGCACCGGCAAGGTCTTCGGCGAGGACGCATACGGATCGGGGCCGGTGGGGAGGCTGATGCTGACCCTGAGGGGAACGGTCCGCCACGGCAACTCCGGCGGACCACTGGTCGATCCTTCAGGACGGGTTCTGGGGACCGTGTTCGCGGCCACGACCGAAGGTCCCCCGGGGGGGCTGGCGATACCCAACCGGGTCGTCCGGCGCATCGTCAGAAGTGCCACCGGAGAGGTCGACACCGGTCCTTGTGCGCGGTGATCCGGCCCCACGCGTGACCGATTCCGGGTTCCCGCCAGCCCGGTTTTGTAAGCTCAGTGGACGGTGAGCGGGACTACTGCTGAGCGGAATGCGGCCGACGGCGGCCCGGAAGAGCCGGCTCTGCCGGAGGTCTGCCCACACTTTCACGCGGCGATCGAGTTGATCGGCAAGCGGTGGAGCGGAGCGATCATCTGGGCTCTGAGCGGAGGCCCGCTGCGATACGCCGACCTCAAGCGGGCCGTTCCCGGACTCTCAGACCGGCTGCTTTCGCAGCGCCTGCGGGAACTGGAAGAGGCCGGGCTGATGGAGAGAACGGTCGAAGACGGCTTCCCGGTCCGGGTCTCCTACGGTCTGACCGAAAAGGGCGAGGCGCTCAAGCCCTGCATCGAGGGCCTCCAGGAATGGGCCCGTGAATGGCAGGAGAAGCCGCATTCCTGACAACTCCAGCGGGGAGGCACTGCCTGAAGCCGCGGCCGCCGGAAATTCGGGCGAGCCGCTGCCGATACCGGTAGGCGAGTACGCGGACGGACTGGTCGGCGGCCTCCGGAGCATGCCCAGGGTGACGATCACCGGGGAATTGGTCAGCGTGAGCAAGAGCAGGGTTCAGCACTACTTCCAGCTACGCGACGAACGCGGGGGAGTTCCCTGCACGATGTGGAAGAACGACTTCGAGAAGCTGGGCCTGGAACCGGAGACGCTCAGAGACGGGGCGCTGGTCATTGCCCGCGGAGGTCCGGATTACTACGTCGGTGGCAAGAACGCCTCACCTGCGTTCAGCTTCAGGGTCACCGCCCTGCGCCCGGCCGGCGAAGGAGACCTGCTCGCCCGGCTGGCGGCGCTGCGGCAGCAGTTCGAAAAGGAAGGCCTTCTGGAACCCCAGAAGCTTCTTCGCCGGCCGACCCTGCCGCGCCGGATCGGGGTGATCACCGCCGAGGGTGGGGCGGCCCGCCGTGACCTGCTGGTCGGGCTGGAGCGCCGGGGCTGGCAGGGTGAGATCGTCTGGGGATTCGCCCCGGTGCAGGACCGGAATGCGGCTCCGGCGATAACCCGCGCTCTGTCGGACATGGCCACCTTCGCCGGGGTTGAGGCGATCGTCGTCTGCCGCGGCGGCGGCAGCCTGACCGACCTCTGGGCTTTCTGTGACGAGAACCTATGCCGGACAGTGGCGATACTGGCCGTCCCGGTGATTTCGGCGGTCGGCCACGAACGCGACTTCACCCTGATAGACGACGTCGCCGCGGTGCGGTGCTCGACCCCGACTCACGCGGCAGAGGCCGCGGTGCCGCTGGACTGCGGTCTGGCCCGGACCGGGATGGCGGAGATCGCGGCCCGGATGCTGAGGGGCGGCCGGGCCGCGGTCGAAGATCGGATTGCTCCCCTGTACACGTACGCCGCCGGCCCCGCCCGAGCAATCCGCCTGCAGCGATCGTCTCTCGACCAGAAGGCCCGGGAGGTCCAGGCCTCGGCTGAGCGCGGGGTGGGCGACAGACGGCGCAATCTGTCCGGAGTCGTCAGCCGCAATCTTGTGACGGTAGCGTCTCGTTCAGCCCGCTCGGTGAACACCGGGCTGGACCGGATGGGGGCAGCTCCGATCTCTTTGGAGGGAGGAGTCCGGCGGATCGTCAGCCGTGGTCTCGAACGCAACGGCGCCCGGTCACTCGCCCTGAGGGCCCACGATCCCCAGCGAACGCTGGAGCGCGGCTATGCCAGGGTCGAAGACCGCTCCGGTGAGCCGATCACCGCCGCGGGTTCCGCCCGCAGGGCCGGTCGGCTGAGCGTCCGTTTTGCCGACGGAGAGGTCGCGGCACGGGTTGAACCGGAACAGCGGCCGGCCGAGTTTGAACGGATCCGAATGGAGGAGACTGAAAGCGATGGATGAGGACGAAAGAACCTACGAGACGGCGGTCGAACGCCTCGACCAGATAATTGGCCGGCTCGATTCCGGCGAAGCGGAGCTTCGCGAAACACTCGAGCTCTGCGGCGAGGCCAAGGAACTTGTCGAATACTGCGCCGGGGAGCTGAAGGCGGTCGACGAAGGCCTGAAAGAGCTACGGCTCGAAGATCTCGCCCGGTCGCTGGGCGACGGGGCGCCGGCCGAGCCCGCGCAGGCAGAGCCGGACTGAATCAGGGCATCGCAGTCGTCTCGGCGTCGATCGCCCCGTCCCGCGCGGCGGCGCCTCCACTCTCTTCCCGGGTCAACCGGTGGGCGAAGTAGACCGGGATTATCCGGGGTACCGGATGCCGCTGAGCGAGGTATTCCACAATTGCATGTCCGGCGCAAGACCCGTGACCCGCACGCGGCGCCCGGGTCGCCGGGTCGTGGTGTATCAGGCGGCTTCCGCCGCACTGTTTCGCTGAGCGGCGAGGTATTCGCAGGCCCAGCATTCGCCGCAGGGATTTACGGAGGCTCCGGGCCCCCCGAAGAACTGGCCCCGGGTGAAATCGCGGAGCGCTTCGCTCAGCTCCGCTTCGGCTCGCTCCAGTCCGGCGGAATCGAACATCTCGATGACCGGCTGATCAGGATCCTCGAGGAAGACGAAGGCCGATTCAACCCGGTCGATCGATCGAGACCGGGCAACTGCGAGCGAATAGAGATTGCGCTGCTGCCTGTAGTCCTCCATCTTTTCCGCCGGACTCTGGACCCCCAGGATGTTGGTCTTGTAGTCGAGAACCAGAGGTGGATCGGAATTGACCAGAACGTCGACGTATCCCCTGATCGTCGTGTTTTCGATCCGCATCAGAAGCGGGATCTCGAACCCGGCGCCGCTATTCCGGATACGGCGTCCCAGATCGGATTCGAGGAAGTGTTCGATCATTCCGGATGCGCGCCCGAGGTCGGTTTCCGGGTCGGCACCACGCCTGCGCAGCGCTCGCGCGATCTGGTCCCCGGTCGCTTCAGGCCATTTCGATTTCCCGAGCTGTTCCAGCACGTCGTGTACCGCCGATCCGAAGGCGGTCCCATGGTCGCGGGCGTTCGTTTTCTGGAGCGCCGGGTCCCCGTCAAGCCCGTTCACCGACTGGTCGGGTTCGGCGACCGGCCGGCCGGCAGCCGATGGCTCCTCGAGCCTGAGGATCCGCCGGGCGTAGAACCGGGAGGGACACTCCATGAAGAGGTTCAGTGCCGAGAAGGAGAGCGGCACGCTGGGCAGGATCCGGGACTCCGGACGGTGAAGCGGGGGCGCGCCGACCCTGACCGGTACCTCGGCCTCGAGAGGGTCGCGCTCTGCCCTCAGGCGCTCGGCCTGTTTTTCGGTGGGCCGGTTACGGTTCACTCTGACCCTGGCCGGGCCCTTTCCGCCAGATTCATCGTCGCCTGCCGGCACCGTCTCTGGCCATCCTTCGGAATCTCCGGGGTCGAGCTCGAACGTCTCCTGAATCCGATCGATCATCGGCCGCGAGTCGCTCACTTCACCCTTCAGCTTGGCGGTCCCGACGCCGCTGACCACCAGATGCTGCTCGGACCTGGTCAGGGCGACGTGGAAAAGGCGTAGTTCCTCGTCTTCGGTGGCTCTTCCGGCGTCCTCCTTGAGTTCAACCCAGTCATACAGCTCTGCGTCTTCGGCGTCGATCGACTTAAGTTTGAGGCCTACCTTGAAGTCCATCGGGTTTTCGGGGTCGAGTGACCGGCCCAGGGCCAGCGGGGTGTCCTGCCGGTTGGAGTTGATACGACTGCACTCCGGTACGCAGACGACCTTAAATTCGAGACCTTTGGCCGCGTGGACGGTCATGATCCTGATCACGTCGCTTTCTTCTTCCTGGGTCGCCACCGACGCTTCAGATTCAAGTTCGGCGCTCAGCTTCGCCCAGTCGAGAAAGCCCCTCAGGTCCCGGCCCTGGGACAGCTCGTACTCGTGCCCCAGAGAACTGAGCCGCCGAAGGTTGGCCAGACCGTTGCGGCTCGGATCCCGGACCAGGTTGGCCAGGTCGTATCCGGTCGCCGTGACCGCTTCGTCGATCAGCTCGTCCAGGGGAGCGATAGCGCTGATCCCGCGGAGGTGGTTCACCGTTGATACGAATCCGGTCGCGATCGCGCGGTCGGCCGGAGTCAGCTCGGCCATCAGTTCCTGGTTCAGCTCGGTTGGAGGTTCGGCCGGGCCGAGTGATTCGAGCGCCGGCCAGAGTGGGTTGTACCCGGGGTCGGCATGGTTCAGGATCCAGAGGGCGTCGGTGCTGAGGCCACAGGCCGGCGAGGTCAGAGTCGCAATCAGGGATTCGTCGTCGAGCGGGTTGGCGATCACGCAAAGCAGGGCCCGCATCTCGACCGCCTCCCGGGTCTTCCAGAAACCGGCGCCGCCGACCAGATAGGGAGAGAGACCGACTTCGCGAAGGGCGCTGACGTAAAGCTCGGACCTGGTCCGGGCTCGCAGCAGGATCGTGATGTCGCCCTGCTCGGCCTCGCCCTCGTCGACCATTTCCCGGAGGTGCCGGGCCAGGTTGAGGGCTTCGGCTTCGTGGTAGTGGTCCTCTTCCTTGCCGACATCGGCTTCGGCCGGGATCGCGCGGGCCATGGGACCGAGGTCCAGCCCTTTCCAGCCGGTCGGGTCGGTCACCAGGATGGTGGCCGAGCCTGGCTCAGCCGGCTTATCTCCTTCGGGGAAGGTCAAATCCGTGAACTCGTGGCGACTGTCGTCGCTGTCACGGCTGTCGTCGCCTCCGCGCTTTTTCTCCACCTGGCGGTCGAGCCGTCGCCCGAGTTCGTTGACCGCGTCGATCACTTCCGGCGTCGAGCGGAAGTTGTCAGTCAAACCCAGAACCGTGACTGAGTCGTCCCGGCGGCGGTTCCGGAACAGCTCGACGTCGGCATGGCGGAATCCGTAGATCGACTGCATCTCGTCACCGACGGTCGTGAGCGTGGTCTCTTCGCCTCGCAGGGCATTGACCAGATTAAGCTGGAGCTGGTTGGTGTCCTGGAATTCATCGACCATGATCTCCTTGAAGCGTTCCCTGTATGCGGCCCGGATCGGCTCGTTTTCCAGCAGCAGCCGGAGCGCCAACAACTGGAGATCTTCGTAGTCCAGCACCGAACGCTCCGCCTTCTTTTCGGAGTACCTCTCCCCGTAGAGCTCGAGCAGACGGCCGAGATCGCGCCGCACCCGGTCGCCCCGGTCGATCGCCGCGAGGTCGGCGATCACACGGCGCAGCTTCTCTTGAATCTCCTGAACGGCTTCAACCGTGGACTTGAAGGCGTGGGGGCTCAGTTGGTCGAAGGTCAGGATGTCAGGGCCGGCCTGATCGAGCAGCTCGATCAGGGCCTCGAGTTTTCCACGTGGGCTCGAATGCAGGCTTCCGTCGGCGACCAGTTCCGCCGCTTCCGTCCGGATATCGGCGATCATGGCCGCCGGATATTCGGTGTCCTCGAACTCAGGCAACCTCGGATCCGGGATGCCGCGCGATCGGAGCTTGCCCCAGGCGCTGCGGATGGTGTCCCGCAGTCCGTTCTCGGTGTAGACGCCGACCAGCTCGTCCCTGCTGTCCGGATCCGGGTCCTCCCGGCGGAACTTCTCGAGTGCCTCCGAGAATGCGTCGCTCTTGACCGTCTCCGCGGTCACGTCATCGATCACCGAAAAGCCGGGGTCGACCCCGGCCTCGATCGGGTAGGCCTTGAGGATGCGAAGGCAGATGGCGTGAAAGGTGCCGACCCAGGCCTCGCTCATCGAGACCGCTTCGGGGCTTGACCCCCCGGCCTCCGCCGCCGCAGTCTCGGCCAGTCTGCGTCGCCCGTCCCTGACTTTTTCCCTCAGCTCGCCGGCAGCCTTGTCGGTGAAGGTGAAGGCCAGGATCTCCCGGGGCTCGTGTCCGTCTTCGAGCAACCGGACGTAGCGGGCCACCGTGGTCGTGGTTTTGCCGGAACCGGCCCCTGCCTCGACCAGGATGTCGCTCGCCTTGCTGTCGATGACCTCCCGTTGCTGCGGAGTCGGAATCATCAATTGCCTCCGTCTCCCTCGCCGTCGGGTGCTGGCCGGTCAGGCACTGCGGGATGGTCAAAGTGGTCCGGACAGGTGGCCGGCTCGTGGTCGAGCAGGCCTTTCATCAATCCGACCACTGCCTGGTCGGCCATCTCGATCCCTTCCTGGATGAACAGATCGAAATCTTCGGTCTTCTCTTTCTCCATCACCCCTCGGTCGAGCATCTCCTGCTTTTGATCAACGTCGTAGGCACCCCGGCTCTTGGGCGTGGGATCGGCCTTGATCGGGACGTAGAGGCCGGCCACCGGCTGATGGCCCCAGATCTGCCAGATCGCGTGGAGGTAGAGCTGGATCTGGACCTTGCGGTCTCGCTTCGCCTTGTGGTGGGTGCGGCTGTCGACGTCACCCGTCTTGTAGTCGACGGCCACTGCCGTCCGCGGCACGCCGGTTCCGGTCTCCGGAGAGAGGTCGATCCGGTCGATCTTGCCCTTCAGCGACCATCCGCCCATATCCACGGCCGGCTCATCCGAATGGGTCGTTCCGAAGCCGGCCTCCAGCTTCCAGGGAAGGTGCGATGGGTTCTCGCGTTTCGCCTCCCGGCGCAGATAGGAAGTGATCGTCTGAGCGGCCCGGCTGCGCAGACCGGCATGCGCAGCCGTGTCCTGGTCGAGTTTCACCCGCCGGTCGGCAGCCCGCTTTCCGACGAGCCCCGGGACCTCGGAGGTCCAGGCCCGGAGCGTGGCCGGCCTCGGGATCTCGCCCGGGTGGGCCGCGTAGAGGTCGTCCAGGACCCCGTGGACCAGGTTGCCCACGCTCAGGTAGTCCGGATCGGGTTCGAAAGGCTGGGGACTCAGCTGTTTTTCGATGAACCACCGGTAGGGGCAGCCAGCGTATGCCTCGATGTCCGTGGCGCCCATGACGGCCGCCTCTCCCAGAGCGTTCAGGATCGGCTCGAGGCTGAGATCGGCCAGGCGCCGGGTGCGATCCTCTGTCTCCTCGGCCGAGGCGAGCCGTGCCATCAGTCGC
The DNA here is from genome assembly GCA_016649615.1 of Thermoleophilia bacterium. Taxonomy (GTDB): domain Bacteria; phylum Actinomycetota; class Thermoleophilia; order Solirubrobacterales; family 70-9; genus 67-14. The sequence goes on along the minus strand of JAENXK010000001.1, from coordinate 51,553 downwards.
CCTGCCAGCTCGGTCTCCAGAGCGGCAGTCGCCGACTCGCGGTTGCCGCCGGTCACCGGGGTCGCGGTCAGAGCCCGGGCGAGTTCCTGCTCCGACGGCGCGTCCGCCGGCTGAAAGGTGACCGCGCTGCCGGCCCGACCGCCCCGACGGACGATCACTTCGTCGTTTGCGTCACGCGCGAACAGCTCTTCCACGGCACCGATCAGGGGGGATGGGTGCTCCGCCTTGCCGGTCTCGTCCGAGTTGCGGCAAGACAGCCAAAGCCGCTTCGTAGGAACGGTGAGGCAGGAGTAGAACAGGTATCGCTGCTGCACTTCGGGGTCGCGGCGCTCCGACATGCCGAGGCGCTGCCGGTCGTCGGTCGAGATGAACGGTCCGGGCCGGTCGGGATCGGTGAGTCCGGTCTCCTGAAGCGAGGCGTAGAAGAGGTGCTCCACCCGCTTCGCCCGGAGGCTGTAGGGGCTGGCGATCCGCACGGCTCCCTGCGCCGCCGGGATCCAGACCTTGATTGCGCCCGAAGACAGGGTTTCGGCAAAGCGCTCGGCTATTCCTCGGGCCCCCTCCAGGCCGGACAACTCCGCACAGGCTTTCGAGATCGCCGATGCGGCCAGAGTTTCGGCGGTCGTCAGGGCGGATGGCGCTGCCGCTTGATCCTGTTTGAGGATCTCGAGGCTGACGGCCAGGGCGGCTTCGTTCACGATCCCGTCGATCGGGCGGCCACCCGCGATCGCCTCCCTGATCTCGTCCCAATGGGGGGGAGGCCCTCCACCGGAGACGGTCAGCCACTCCATCAACTTACGGGCCGAATGCTGACCCTCGGTGCGACTCCATCGCTCGAGTTCGTCGACGGCCCGGCGGTGCTCATCGCCGGCGCCGCTTTCCGCAACGGAGCCGATCGGGCTGCGGAGGTAGACCAGGAGGTCATCGGCCGAGTCAGACGCTCCGGCCGACCCGAGAAGGGCGAGGATCGCTTTCCCCGTCGTCGTTGCTTCGACCGGCGTTTCACATTCGAGAGTCACCGGGATGGAAAAACGGGCAAGGGTATCCCGGAGGATGCGCCCGTTCCTGGCGGGGGCGTCAACCGCGACGGTTATCTCGTCAGGTTCGACTCCGTCCGCGATCAGCCGCGCGATCTCGACCGCGATCGCCTCGGCTTCGTTGCGCTGGCCGGTCGAGGTGAGAATGGTCAACGCATCGTCGGCCTGCAGGGGCTTCAGGTCCTCCCGGGGACCCGGGTTCTGGTCGGTTTTCGCGGGCGATCGCATGAACCGCTTCTGAACCGAAAACAACAGCTGGTCGTGGTCCGGTGAGCTTTCGGGCCTTTCGGTGGTCTCCCCGGTGACGTCTCCTTCCGGTCCGAGGTTCTCCAGTTCTCCGACCGTGCGTGCGGTCAGCTCGAGCGCAGGATTGCCGGGTTCGTGGCTGACCGCGACAGTCACGTCCACCTTCTCCCTGAAGGCCAGTCGCCCGATGACCTCCAGTTGAAGCGGAGTCAGCTCGTCGAAGCCGGCGAACATGACCGGTCGGGTCCATCGGTCGCCGTCCAGCCGGTCCAGCGCCGCGGTCGCCTCGTTCGGCCCGTCGGTCAAGTCTTCGTTTTCGCCGAGCAGACCCAGGTAATCGCCATACGCAGCTTCCAGCGGCAGTAGGTGGCGCACCTCGCCCTCTTTGATCCGGGCGTCGAGCGTCTCCTGGTCGAACATCTCGTTTCGAAAATCGTCGAATTCAGCCAGTACCGCGTCGATCAGGCCGGCTGATCCGAAAGGCGGCCGGCGATCGAGGGCATCTCCCGTTGGATCGCCCGGGCGGTCAGGTGCCTGCGGTGGAGTTCCGAGGCGGCCGCCTGCCGCCTGCCGCCGGGCTCGAGGATCTCCGAGTAGAGATCCTTGAAGTGAAGAATCTGGCCGTCGATCAGGGCGCCTCTCTCTCTGGTCAGGCGCCGCTCCCAGGCGAAGATGTCGTCCACGCCGGGTACCACAAGCACCGGGTTTTTAGGCAGGAGCTCCAGATAGCGGTGCTGAATCAGGTCGGTTCGGCCCGAGTTCGGGGGTCCTTTGATGATGTGGAGAGGCATGGCTTCACTTTAGGGTCTGAAGCGGCGTCCCCGATCTGACTAAATCGCCGTGTTTATCCGCAGTTTGCGGGGTCGCGAAGGCAGGTTTTGCGTCCTCTGGCGTCACTATCTTCACGGGTGACCCGGTTCCCTATCCCGAGGACGGTCCTGCCCATGACACTCTGCTTCGTCGATCCCGCTGATGCGATTCACGTCATCTCCGACTCGGTCGGTCGTGAAGCTCGCCGTCAGCTCCTGGGAGAGGCGCTTCGTGCATGGGTCGACGAGATCCCGGAGGAGGAGCTCGAGTCGCAATACGCCCGCGCGCTGGCTGATCTCGACCAGGATGATCTCTCTCTGCTCGCCGCCTGGCACGGCTCGATGGATCTCGGCCAGGCTGTTCCCAACCGCGACTTCCTGATGGGCGCTTTCGGGACGCTGGGTGAGCACCGGCGCGAAGCGCTCAAGCTCGCCGCCGGTTTCCGCGGCGAAGACGTCCTCGAGGAAGGCCTGACCGAGGACCTGGCCCTCGAGACCGTGGTCGGCTGGCTGTCCCCCGAGCGGCTGATGGCCCTTGCCTCAGAGGCGATGGATCTCTACATCTGGGACCGGATCGGCTCCGACAACTAGGGCTGCTGCCTCGCAGCGGGCCGCTCGGCCGTTCTTTCCCGGACGCCCTTCCCAGAGGCCTCGAGCAGGGTGCGGACGTCGGCCCGGGCCTGGGCGGTCTCGCGGAAGTGGACCGCGTTCATCCCCAAGGCGGCGGCTCCATCACAGTTGACCTCGATGTCATCGATGAATACGCAGGCTTCGGGGGGCAGGCCGACCCGTTCCAGGGTGATCTCGTAGATCCTCGGGTCGGGCTTGCGGCATCCCACGAAGGCTGAATCGACGACTTCCTCGAACAGCTCGTCGACCGGGATCATCGACCGCCACTTCGGCTCCCACTCCCGGACGTTGTTGGTCAGAAGCGCCGTGCGGTAGCCATCGCGCCGGACCTCGCGGATCAGGTCGAGCATCCCGGGATTTGGGTCGAGCGCCCGGAAAAAGGTCTGCCCGAACTCCTCGATCACCGGCCGGTGACCGACGTGAGGTTCAAGAGCGCGCGAGAGCCGGTCGGCAAACTCCCGCTCGGTTATCCGTCCGCATTCGAGTTCATGGAGCGGGTGCTCGCCTGATTGGGCGTGGGCGTCCCGGAGGGCGAGCCCGAACGACTTCGGCGAGATTCCGACCGACTCCTGCATCGCCATGAACGATTCCGCCAGCGGCGTGGTCAGGACTCCGCCGAAGTCGGATATGACCATCTCGATCCGGGTCATCGGAGTGGGGCCTTCCCTCGGAACCGGCTCACGTCAGCAGTTCTTCCGGTTCCTGCCGGATCTCGTAACGCCCCATCCCGAGATGACCATCCAGCGACCAGCGAAACAGTGCGGTATTGATTCTCGCGCCCTCAACCTTGGCGGTACAGCCGGCGACCACGGTGCCGGCCCCATGCAGCCCGGCGATCTCATCCGTCGCCGGCACGAGTTCGAGGGTGGCCCGGCGGTGACGGCCGGCGCTGTCGTATTCGGTCGAAAGCAGGACCTCGCCGAACTCGACGTAACCCCCGGGGTGCGAGATCGCGGCCGCAGCCTCCTCTTCGCCGTGGACGGTGATCCCCGGGGCCCGGGTGCCGGCCAGGCTGATCAGGCCGCCGTCGGCGAGGATGATCGTGGCGTCGCGCCGGAGTGGCCCCGGAGGCGCCGCCGCATCTTCGGCATGAAGTACCCCCGAGCAGTCGAGGTCGATCCGCCGGTCACCGTCCACGAGTTGTCCGCGGATCCGGGCCAGCCGGGATTCCCGTTTGCCGACCAACTCCCCGGTGAGGACGACCGGCTCGCCTTCTGACTCGATCTCGACTTCGAGCGAGCCACGTTCGGTTTCCAGCGAAAGCGGACCGTCGGCCAGGCGGTCGAGTCCCTCCGGCGGTATCGGCGCGGCGGCGATCACCTCATCCCCGAGCATGATCGCCCCCGAACCGCCGGCCGTCAGGCTGACGAACAACCCGCTCCCGGGGTCGAGGATCTCGATCGAGCTCGGCTTCACCGCTCGCCCGGTCTGTCGGCCGGGGGCAGCTGCGGTGAATCCTCATCGTCATCCGGGCGGCCGGTCACGTCGACCGCTTCGCCCTCGAGGTCAAACTCGCGGCGGCCGGACCGGTACTTCCCGTACTGCCCGGCGCCCCAGCCCGCCGAGGTGGTGACCACGGTGAACCGGCCGGCGAAAAGGGCGAAGGCCGCGATCCGGACCAAAGCCCGTGTAGGGGGGAACAGCAGGAGCAGTCCCAAGGTCGAAGAGATGAATCCGGGGATGATCAGCAGCGCCGCCCCGGCGGTGATCATCGCCCCGTCGAAAGCCTCGCGGGTCGGCGGGCGGCGCTCGTCGACGGCTCCGCGAAACCGCTGCCAGTGAGCCCTCCCGCGGTGACGGAGGACCAGCATGCCCGACACCGCCGAGGCGAAGATGAGAGCGAGCATCCAGAAGAAGCCGATCGACTGGGATACCAGGACCATCACGTAGATCTCCGCGATCGGCCAGACGATGAGCAGGGCAACAAGCAAAATCCACATGGCGGACAGGTTACGTCCTCGCACGGCTCGCCCGCCCCGGCACTGCCGGGGCCTCGCCCCCGCCCGGGTGGTCGGGCCGGCCGGGCGGCTAGAATCATGCGATGCCCGAAGATCAGCAGACAATGCCGTCCGAAGAGACGGTTTACGAGGCCCTCGAAGAAGTCATCGACCCGGAGCTCGGCCTCGATTTCGTTTCACTCGGACTGGTCTACGACGTCAAGGTCGAATCGCCGGACGTATACGTGACCTTCACGCTGACCACGCCGGCCTGTCCGATCGGGCCGCAGGTCTCGGAACAGATGAAGGAATTCGTCGGCGACCTGGACGGGGTCCGGGACGTCCACCCGAAGATGATCTTTGATCCGCCCTGGTCGCCGGAGATGATGACCGACGACGCCAAGTTCGCGCTCGGGTTCTGAGCGGCTTCTACCGAACAGTGCGTCTCCGAGATTGTCCCGGGGGTGCAGGTGGCGGAATGGTTTTCAACCACGCCGTCGCAGAAGGGTAGCTCAAGACCTGGTTGTCGAGACCGCAAAGGTTGAACCGGGCCGGGTTTCGGCGGTGATTATGAATCCGCCATGGAAAGAGATATTTCTCGAAGAGCCGGCCTCCGGTCCGCCACCTCGTTCCCGCAGAACTCCTGAGGGATTAGGGTAGCCGGATCCTGAGAACAGTCACGAATCTTCTCGCATTGAGAATCGAGGCTGATCTATACGAAAGTGGAGGCATCTGTACGACATGGCAGGGAGACAAGGGGGAACCCAAATCATCGCTGGCGTCGCCAGGCGCGCACTGCTCGCGGGTTTGGCGATGTTCGCATGCGGGCTGTCGGTCGCGACAGGCGTCGCTCTTGGTCTGGGCGCGTCGCCTGCGGGCGCAGCGCCCCAGGTCCTCACGCCGGTCACTCAGTCCGTGCTCTCACCGCCGCGTTGGTACCACGGCGACGACGGCCGCTTTCACCTCAAGTACGAACTCGAGCTGACCAATACGATCTCTCTTCCGGTGACCGTCACCGATATCAAGGTGCTTCGCCGCGGCGGCGGGGGTGTGGCGACTCTTTCCGGGGGACGGCTCGAGGCGACGATGAGCCTGGTCGGCACAAGTTCCGGCCCGACATCCGTGCTCCCGCCGTCGACCGTGGGGATCGCCTGGATCGATCTGAGCTTCCGCAACCGAAACCGGATCCCGCGAAGGATCAGGCATCGGCTCACCATCGACCTCGGTCCGGGGCTCCCGGTCGGCCCGCTCATCACCTCAACCGGGGCCGATGTCTCGGTCGCGTCCAAGCCGGCGACCGAGATCGGCCCCCCGCTTCGCGGCGGCCCTTGGGTAGCGATAATCGGGGCCCATCGGAGGGCGCTCCAACCGATCAACGGCGCCCTTCATCTCGGCCAGCGCTTTGCGGTCGACTTCGCGGCGCTCCTCGATGATGGCGCTCGCACCCACGTAGCTGACCCCAATCTGGTCGCCAGCTACTTCAACTACGGGCAGCCGGTGTTGGCGGTCGGGGCCGCCAAAGTTGTCGCCGCCGTCGATCGCTATCCAAACCAGGTTCCCAACGATCCGATCCCAGTCAGCGGCACGGCCGCCAACGGCAACTACGTAATCCTCAGGCTGTCCAAGCACGTTTTCGCCGCCTATGCGCACCTGCGACCGGGAAGCGTCCGCGTTGATCGCGGCGACCGCGTGCGCGAGGGACAGGTAATCGGCAAACTCGGCAATACCGGTCGAACCGAGGGTCCGCACCTTCACTTCCAGATGATGACCCGGCCCACAATCCTCGACTCCGACGGACTGCCATTCGTGATCGACCGGTTCAAGCTCAACGGGCGGACCCCGTCGCTGCCGGCCTTCATCGAAGCCGATGCCGCGGAGCCCCCTGTGCCCCCGATTTTGATCGATCGCACTGCCCGCGGCCGCTTTCGCGACCGCGGCTTTACCGATCGCGACCTGGTGACATTCTCGGATTGAGGAGCGCCCGGCGGTGACACCCATGCGGTTCGTGTGTAGCGGTCGCACCAAAAAACGCCACTCCTGCTCACGGCGGCTTCAGCGGTCGCGTCGCGATCCCGGGCGGTTGCCGTTCAAACGGAGTTCAAACGGACGAGGCCACACGGGGCGGCAGGCGATTGCGTTCTGCGGACACCCGGCTCGTCGATGCCGCATTTCTGCGCAATTTCCGACACGTGACGAACGCGTCGTCCGAGGCGTCGGCGAGCGGAGATGATGACCGACGACGCCAAGTTCGCGCTGGGCTTCTAGGGCTCATCCTCATGCTGCGTCCTGGCCTTTCCGCTGCGCTGACGGCCGGACGGGAACAGGTAAACGAGAAGACATGGCGGCCGCGGTCAGGACTATTCCTCCCGCATCACTGAGGCCCGCGGCCGACTGGCCAGACAGGCTAACGAGGTGCCGCCCGCCTGTTATCGTGAACCCAGGCTAAGCGGGAAGGAGGTCGGTCGTGGCAGAGCCATTTCGTGGCAGGATCGAATTGGACGTACGGGACTTCGAACAAGACTGGACGCCCTACGTCCAGCCGCAGGCTCCAGAAGGCGCGCCGAACGTGTTGATGATCGTCTGGGACGACGTCGGGTACGGGGCGATGGACGTCTTCGGCGGGCCGATCGAAACGCCGACGATGCGGCGGATAGCCGAGCAGGGGCTCCGCTACTCGAACTTCCACACGACAGCGTTGTGCTCGCCGACCCGCTCGTCCCTGCTGACCGGGCGCAACGCGACCAGCAACGGTATGGCCTGCATCACCGAGGGTGCGGCAGGCTTCCCCGGCTTCTCCGGAAGGATCCCGTTCGAAAACGGTTTGCTCTCCGAGGTGCTATCCGAACGCGGCTGGAACTCCTACGCGGTCGGCAAGTGGCACCTGACGCCGGCTGAAGAGTCCGACCCATCCTCATGGAAGGCCCGTTGGCCGCTTGGTCGCGGGTTCGAGCGCTTCTACGGATTCCTGGGCGGCGAGACCAACCAGTGGTACCCGGACCTGATCGAAGACAACCATGGAGTCGAGCCGCCCCGCACTCCGGACGAGGGCTACCATCTCTCGTCCGATCTCGCCGACAAGGCGATCCGCTTCATCCGCGACGCGAAGGCGATCGCGCCCGAAAAGCCCTGGTTCACCTATTTCTGTCCCGGCTGCGGTCACGCCCCGCATCATGTTGACGAGGAATGGATCAATCGGTATCGGGGCCGTTTTGACGAGGGCTACGAGGCGATCCGTGAGTCGATTCTCGCCCGACAGAAGGAGATCGGCCTTCTCCCCGATGATGTCGAGGCGAGCCCGATAAACCCGCACGGCGAGCCCGACGTGACCGGCCCGGCCGGGCAGGCATGGCCGGGCCTCGACTTCGTCCGGCCCTGGGACTCGCTGGACGAGGACGAGCGGAAGCTGTTCATCCGGATGGCTGAGGTGTTTGCGGGATTCGTGACCTTCACCGACCACGAGATCGGTCGCCTGATCGACTATCTCGAGGAGTCCGAACAACTGGACGACACGATCATCGTGGTGGTCTCCGACAACGGCTCCAGCGCGGAAGGTGGACCGAACGGCTCGTTCAACGAGAACAAGTTCTTCAACAACTTGCCCGACAGCGTCGAGGAGAACTTGAAGCGGATCGACGAGCTCGGCGGACCAACCTCCTACAACCACTACAACACCGGCTGGGCATGGGCCTTCGATACCCCTTTTCCATACTGGAAGCGCTTCGCCGGATATGAAGGGGGCACAGCGGACCCTTGCATCGTCTCCTGGCCGTCCGGGCTGAAGGCGAGAGGGGTACGCGACCAGTACGTCCACGCCGTGGACGTCGTACCCACCCTTTACGAGATGCTCGACGTCGATCCGCCCGAGACCCTCAAGGGCTTCACGCAGAGCGAGATCGAAGGGGAGAGCTTCGCCACCTCGTTCGGAGACCCCGCTGCGCCGGGCCGTGAGACCCAGTTCTACTCGATGCTGGGCCAGCGCTCGATTACCACCGGGGTTGGCTCGCCAACACCGTGCACCCGCCGATCTCGGGCTGGGGCAACTTCGAGCAGGACGAGTGGGAGCTCTACAACCTTGCAGAGGATCGGGCGCAGTCGCGCAATCTGGCCGCTGAGAACCCCGAGTTGCTGAAGAAGTTGAGAGGGATGTGGTTACACCAAGCTGGAGCTCTGAATGGGCTGCCGCTGGACGACCGCTCAGCGCTGGAGGTGCTGGGCACCGAGAGACCTCAGCCAGGCAAGCCGCGGGATCACTACGTTTACTATCCGCACACCGCCGAGGTACCGGAGTCGGTGGCGGTCAACATCCGCGGCCGCTCGTTCACGATCGCGGCGGCCGCGATTCTCGAGCCCGGGGCCGAGGGGGTGCTCTTCGCGCACGGCGGCGTCGCCGGGGGCCACAGTCTCTTTCTCCGCGACGGGCACCTGCACTATGTCTATAACTGGCTCGGCGAGCGAATCCAGTCCGTCACCTCGGCCTCCCCGGTCGGCGAGGGTCGCCGCGTATTGACGGCCGAGTTCTCGAAGACCGGCGACGATCAGGAGACTCCAAGCGCGCTCGGCGACCTGCGGCTCTTCGTTGACACCGACCAGGTCGGCCAGGCCGAGATCATCACCCAGCCCGGCTGGTTCGCACTGACGGGCGATGGTCTGTGCATCGGCCGGGACAGCGGCTCTCCGGTCGCCGACTACCGGCCGCCGTTCTCCTTCTCTGGCGGAGAGATCGAGCGGGTCGTGATCGATGTAAGCGGTGATCCCTACGTCGATCACGAAAAGCAGGTCCTCGCCTGGCTCGCCCGGGACTAGGCGACCCAGGGCGCCCGGAGGAAAAAGCTGACGCGCCGGCAAAGGTAGGACCATCCAGCCAAGAGCTCGGCCTGAGATGAGAAGCGGCACGGCTCCGCCGGCTTCTCCCGGGGTCGACGACGCCAAATTCGCGCTCGGCTTCCGGGCGGGGCCGGATCAGGCCGGGCGGGCTTCTTCCAGGGCTTCGGCGGCCTCCAGCAGCTCCTTGAGGGATTCGCCCATCCCGTCCGAGATCAGGTCGATGTCGGGCATTGCGTCGAAGTCACCCAGCAGCCCGATGCTGAGCTGGCCGTTGTAGCTCATCACCGCTATTGCCAGTCCGTGGTTCTTGGCCAGGAAGGCGACCGGAATCGAGGTCAGCATCTCGTGCCCGAGGACGTACAGCGGTACCTGTGGCCCGGGCACGTTGGTGACCAGCAGGTTGAACAGCCTGGTCGAAAAGTTGATCCGGGCCGCCTGGGCCAGGATTGTCGGCGGCGCGAAGTCGTTGAGCCGGGCGATCACCTCGGCTCCCAGCGCCTGCTTCGAGTCCTTGAGGCCGTTCATAGAGGCACTGACGATTTCGAGCCTGACCACCGGGTCCGGCTCGTAAACCGGCAGCGGGGCCCTCATCGTCGCCAGCCGGTTGCCGAGCCGGCCGCGCTCGTCTTCGCCCCTGACCGAGACCGGGACCATCGCCCGCAGCTCGAGTTCATCGGTTGGGAAATCCCGGCTGATCAGCCACTTTCTCATCGCCCCGGCCGCCATCGTCAGGACGACATCGTTGACCGTCGTGTCGAAGGTGGTCTTGACCCGTTTGAGGTCGGCCAGCTCGGCCTGGGACCAGGCGATCCGCCGGTGGGGGCCGATCTCCACGTTGAGCGGCACGTCCGGGGCCGGGTCGGCGAACGCCCTGGCGATCTCTCCGATGCCCTCGACGCCGCTGCTGACCCGGCCGATAACCGAAGAGGGGTTCAGTACCGCGCCGATCGCGCCTTCGCCGATTCGCCTGGGTGCGCCGGCAAGGTCGCCGGCACCGAGCCGGAGCAGATCGAGCGAAGAGGGCTCGGGCTCCGGCCGCCATCGTTCGCTCGGAGTGTGAGGTTCGGCGTCGCGCGAAAGGTCAAAGATCACGGTCGCGATATCGACCCCGGAGATCCCGTCGATCATGGCGTGATGGCTCTTGGCGATGATCGCGAAGCGGTCGCCCTCCAGCTCCTGGACCAGCCACATCTCCCAGAGCGGTTTCGAGCGGTCCAGCGAGTGCGAAAAGATCCGGTCGGCGAGTGCCGCGAGGTCGTCGTCGTCCCCCGGAGCGGGCAGCGCCGTGTGATGCATGTGGTATGAGAGGTTGAAAGAGGTATCGTCCACCCACAGCGGCCTTCCGGCTTCAAATGGCGGATGGACGAGCTTCTGGCGGTAGCGGGGAACCTCGGGCAGGCAGGACTCGATGTGGTCGACGAACTCGTCGTAGGCAGGCGGCGGCCCTTCGAAGATCATGATCCCACCGACGTGCATATGGCTGTTCTCGTTCTCGTTGCTCAGGAAGGTGGCATCGATTCCGGTGAGCCGGTCCAGATTATTTGTCGGTGTTTCCACTGATTCCCCTTTACGGATTCCGCCCGGACCTTACTCCGGGTACTCTGTGGCTATGCCTTCAGCCGCAACTACCGCGCCGGAGCGCGTGATTCTGGCAGCCCCACGAGGCTACTGCGCCGGCGTCGATCGTGCCGTGCAGACCGTCGAGCGGGCCCTTGACGAACATGGCGCCCCGATCTACGTGAGGAAGGAGATTGTCCACAACAAGCACGTGGTCGAGGAACTTTCCAGTCGCGGCGCGATCTTCGTCGAAGAAGAGACCGAGGTCCCCGAGGGCGAGATCGTCGTCTTCAGCGCCCACGGGGTCGCCCCGGCGGTCCACGAACGGGCCGGAGAGCGCAAGTTGCGCACCATCGACGCGACCTGCCCACTGGTGACCAAGGTCCACGTCGAGGCCCGCAAGTTTGCGGCCGACGGATACACGATCGTGATGGTCGGTCACGAGGGGCACGAAGAGGTCGAGGGCACGATGGGCGAAGCGCCCGACAGCATCGTTCTGGTCCAGACCGTCGAAGAGGTGGACCGGCTTGAGCTCGAAGATCCCGAGCACGTCGCTCTGATCACGCAGACCACACTCTCGGTCGATGAGACCGCCGAGATCATCACCCGGCTGCGGGAGCGCTTCCCCGGAATCGTCACCGCCAAGGGTGAGGACATCTGTTACGCCACGACCAACCGGCAGATCGCGGTCAAGCAGCTCGCCCGCCAGTGCGACCTCGTCCTGGTGATCGGGTCGACCAACTCGTCCAACTCGAACCGGCTGGTCGAGGTCGCCCGCGAACACGGCGCCGACTCTCACCTGATCGACAACCACACCCAGGTCCTTGAACAGTGGCTGGAGGGGATCCGCACGGTCGGCATCACTTCCGGTGCCAGCGCGCCGGAAGAGCTGGTCGAGGACCTGGTTCAGCTGTTCCGCGATCGCGGCGTCGAAGACGTCTCGGAACTGAAGACCGTTGACGAGTCGGTCCGTTTCATGCTGCCGAAGGAGATCCGCAAGGGTTTCCCGGTCGGCTCGGCGAACTGATTTCTGCAGGCCCGGTCGCGGCGGACGGGTTCGGGTCCCGGATGGCTCAGCGGGAGAGCCCGCTCAGCCGGCGGCGCCGGCCGGCGCCGGTGAGAAGCTGACCGACCAGATCCCGGGGTCGCCCTCGAGCTCTATCGCGATCCGGTGGGCGCCGTGCTGATCGTGTTCGGCCAGGGTGTAGAGACCGGCGCCTTCGACCCTCACCGGCTCGATCGCTTCACCGTCGAGGGTCAGGGCGAGCTTTCCCCTGCCCTCTACCGTGGCGTGGATACCGCCGGCCTCGTACTCGACGTCAAAAGCCCCGCCGTCGGCAGAGCGGGTCCAGGCCCGGCCTTCGGCCGGAAAGAGCTCGGCGCCCGGCGCGATCACCTCGGTACCGTCGATGTCGGTCGGTCGGACCGGATCCATCGGCGACGGCGGCCCGGACGCCTCGCCGGAAGGGCCGAGGCTCTCCTGGATCGCTTCTTCGGTCGCCCGGTAGTCGCCTTCGCCGAAATGGAACCAGCGCAGGATGCCGCCCTTGCCCCACAGAAAGAGGCTGGGCCAGCCTTCACACCCGTACGACTCCCAGAGCGCCCTGCCTTCGTCGACCAGCACCGGATACTCGACCCCGAGCCGTTCGAGGCCCGCCTCGACGGTTTCGGGATCGGCTCCGAACTCGAAACGCGGTGCCTGCACCCCGAGGACCCGCAGGCCTCGATCGCCGTATCGCCGGTTCCACTCGATCAGGTAGGGCAGGGTGCGCACGCTGTTCAGCTGGCTGAAATCGAAGAACTGGACCAGCACCGGCCCCTTGGCCGCGAGTACCGGCATCTTGCCGGGATCGCCACCGATCCAGGTCGCGTCCGGGGGGAGGTGGGGCGCAGAGATGTCATCTCGAAGGGGAAGGATCGGCGGATATTAGGCACCCGGACCGATCGGGGGCACCGGCGATCCGGTCGGAGGCGGCAGCGATCGAGGCCGCCACCACCGCCCGGGCGTTATTATCGAGACCCCGCCACCCTTGGACCAGGAGAAGACGTGAAGACCACAATGTGGGACCGCATCGAGCAGGCCAGAGCCGAGTGGAACGTACTCGAGCACCCCTTCTACCAGCGCTGGAGCGCCGGTGAGCTTTCCCGCGAAGAGCTGGCCGGGTATTCGGGCCAGTACCGCTACGCGACCGAGGCGATCGCCCGGATGAGCGCCGACATTGCCAGTGCGGCCCCGGCCGCCGAGCGGGCCGGCCTCGAGGAGCACGCCCGTGAAGAGGCCGAGCACATCGCCCTGTGGGACGGATTCGTCGGCACGGTCGGCGGCACGGTCGGAGACGAGCCCAGGCCCGAGACCCTGGACTGCGTCGGGACCTGGACCCAGGCGGACGGCCTTGGCAAACAGCTCGCCAGGATGTACGCGGTCGAGAGCGGCCAGCCGGCTATCTCGAAGACCAAGTCCGAGGGCCTCGCCGCCCACTACGACATCCACGACGGTCCCGGCAACCGCTATTTCAAGCTTCACCAGGAGATGGATGTCGAGCACGCCGATCAGGGCCGTAAGCTGATCGAGCGCCACATGAACGACTTCGACGAGGATGAGTTGGTCGAGGCCGCCGAAGAAGCCTTCAAGGCGAACTGGCGGCTGCTTGACGGAGTTTCCGCACCCTGCTGAGCCCCCTCCTCGCACATGCCCTCGCCGCCGGCGAGGACATACCGATCCCGGCCTGGCTTTTTGCCTGGGCGGCTTCGGTCGTACTGGTCGTCTCGTTTTTTGCGATCTCGGCCGGCTGGAGGAAGACCCGCTTCGAGGAAGACTCCTGGCGGCCGGTCGCGCCCCGTCTCGGCGCGGTTCTCGGTTCGCTGCCGGTCCGTATCCTCTGCGGCGGATTCGGGCTCTTTCTGCTGGGGGTGGCGATCTACGCCGGCCTCGACGGGACCACGGCGCCCGACCGGAACATCGCGCTCACCCTGATCTTCGTCACCACCTGGCTCGGCTTCCCCCTGCTCGGGGTCCTGTTCGGCGACTTCTTCCCGGCCTTCAATCCCTGGAACGCGGTCGCCGCTCCGGTCGGGTTGCTCTACCGGCGGCTGGCCGGCCGGGATCCCGGCCATCTGGCTTACCCCGAGCGGCTGGGTCGCTGGCCGGCCGCGGTCGGGCTGGTCGCCTTCGTCTGGCTGGAGCTGATCTACGGCCAGGGCAGCGACGTGGCGGTAGGCATCACCCCCGACGCGGTCGCCCGGGCGGCGATCTTCTACTCGGTCTACACGCTGGCGATGACCGCGGTATTCGGCCGCGAGACCTGGTTCAGGAATGGCGAGACCTTCACCGTCTATTTCGGCATGTTCGGCTCGCTCGGAAAGCTCGCCTTTCGCGATGGCGAACTGGGAAGCCGCCGCTTCCTGAGCGGCTCGACCGAGTGGGTGGCCGGGGCGGGGTCGGTCGCCGTGGTCATCGCCTCGATCGGCACCACCACCTTCGACGGCGCCCAGGAAGGAGTCTTCAAGGGCGGCATCGAGCGCCTGATCGAGTGGGCCGGGGACGCCGGCCTCGGCCTGACCGCCTCGGTGCGATTCGCCGGGACGACTTTCATGCTGATCAGCATCGCCCTGGTCGCCCTGGTCTACCTGCTCGGAATCCGGGGAATGTCGACCGTACCCGGAGCGCCCGACCGCCGCAGGCTCTGGCGGGGCTTCGGGCACGCCCTGATCCCGATCGCCTTCGCCTACCTGATCGCCCACTACTTCAGTCTGTTCATCTTCCAGGAGCAGGCGCAGTTCACCTACCTGCTCTCGGACCCCCTCGGGACCGGCACGACCGATCTGTTCGGCACCGCGGGATCCGGGATTGACTACGGCGTCATCAGCAGCGACCAGATCTGGTACATCCAGGTAGGGGTCCTGGTGGCCGGCCACGTCGCCGGCCTGATGCTCGCCCACGACCGGGCGATCGCCTACTGGAAGGACTATCGCCTCGCCGCCCGCTCCCAGTACTGGATGCTGGCGATGATGGTCGCGTTTACCTGCTTCGGCCTCTTCCTGCTCTCGGTCTCGAACGCCTGAACCCCGCCCGGCGTGAGCACCGTCGCCGGTTCGATACTTGACCCGGGTTGGAGGCTCGAATAGGTTGAGCAGAGGTTGAACGAGGCTTCGCCTCACAGCAGGAAACCAGAACTTCGGGCGGGTCATGAGGCCCAGGTTCAACACCACAGGAAGAAGTCGAAGAAGGTGAAGCTGGTCCGGCGGGGTTAGCTCGCTCCCCGGCTCGACACTCGTATCGGGCAAGCCGAAACGAGCGTTTATCCGGAGTGTCAGAGGTCGGTTGGGGTTGGGTACCGGCTCGTGGCGCTGCAGTGAGAGGCAGATTCGCGGAGCCCGCGCTCAGCGAACTGGGACAAGGAGGAGGCGGAACAGATGAAGGCAAGGATGGATGCCCACCCTACGAATGGCGATGGCGCCGCGGTCCCGACCGCTGAGGCCGAATCGGTCGGCGGGCGGACTCAATTTGAATCCCCCTTCGGCCGGCGACTTGCCCGGCGCCGTTCATGGATTCGCCGGCGCGTAATTGCGTCGGCCACGCTCTTCGCGGCGCTACTCGCCCTGTCTTGGGTGCCGGCAGGCGGGTCTGCCGCCCCGCAGGGTCCCCGGGTGCTTCCCCTCGCCGATCTCTCCCCCACGATCGGGGGGGACGCCAGCACGGCGCAGATAGCGATCGGCCCCGATGGCACCGTAACCGCGGTCTGGCATCGCTACTACGACTTCCCCAAGCGAAACGTCCAGACCACGACCCGGCCACCGGGCGGCTCGTTCGGGACCCCCGTGGATCTCTCCTCTGCCGGGGGCGACTCCATCCAGCCGCAGGTCACGATCGGTCCCGATGGTGCCGCCACCGCCGTCTGGCAGCTCCTCAACGCCCCCAACAACATCATTCGGACCGCCTCGACGGCCACCCCGCTGTTCGCCCTGGCCGTGACCAGGACGGGTTCAGGTCAAGGGGCGGTCACCTCCAACCCGGCCGGCATCGAGTGCGGGCCGAGTAGCGCGGCCGTCTTCGCCTCCTATGCCAAGGTCACCCTCACCGCCACCGCCGACGCTGACAACAGCTTCACCGGCTGGGGTGGCGCCTGCTCGGGGATGGCGTCCACCTGCGAGGTGACGATGACCGAGACGACCGAGGTCAGTGCGGGCTTTGATTCCGTCATGCCACCGCCACCGGATTGCACCAGGGCGACCCTCAAGCTCGGCAAGTCGAAAAGAACAAAAAAAACGGCACCGCCAAGCTGACCGCGACGGTGGGCGAGGCTGGCAAGGCTGGCAAGGTGATCCTCGAGGGATCAAAGAACAACAAGCAGACCTCGAAAAATGCCAACAAGAAAGGCTCGGTCAAGCTCAAAGTGAAAGCCAGAGGCAAGGCGGCCAGGAAGCTGAAGAAGAACGGTGGCTACAAGCTGAAGGCTAAGCTCGTCTTCAAGCCTGACAGCGACTGCTCGAACAAGAACAGGTCGAAGAAAGTGAAGCTGGTCCGGAAGGGCTGAGCCTCAGGCCTTCCGGCAGTGAAAGCGGCCGCCCGCCCGGAGGCAGGCAGCCTTCAGATCACTTGGCTGTGGGCTCCGGCACGATCCGGATGTATGGACGGGGTTCGTCCCAGCCGTCCGGGTAGATCTCCCTGGCTTGGTCATTGGAGACCGAGCCGGCGATGATCACGTCCTCGCCTCTCTTCCAGTTGACCGGGGTGGCGACCTTGTACTCTGCGGTGAGCTTGAGCGAGTCGATCACCCGGAGCACCTCGTCGAAGTTGCGGCCGGTGGTCATCGGGTAGATCAGGATCAGCTTGATCTTCTTGTCCGGGCCGACCACGAAGACGTTGCGCACGGTCTGGTTGTCGGCTGGGGTCCGGTCCGCCGGATCGCCCGAGACTTCCGAGGGCAGCATGCCGTAGAGCTTCGAGACGTTGAAGTCGGCGTCACTGATGATCGGGTAGTTCGGAGCCGTCCCCTGCGTTTCCGCGATGTCTTTGGCCCAGTCGTCGTGTTTGTCGAGCGGGTCGACCGAGAGGCCGATGATCTTGACCCCGCGGGCATCGAACTCGGGCTTGGCGTTGGCCATGTAGCCGAGCTCGGTGGTGCAGATCGGGGTGAAGTCCTTCGGGTGCGAGAACAGAACGCCCCAGGAATCGCCGAGCCAGTCGTGGAAGCTGATCCGGCCTTCAGTCGAGTCCGCTTCAAAGTCGGGTGCTTCATCTCCTAGGTGAAAAGCCATGTCTTCCTTTCAATCACAGGATTTCAGATCAGGATTTATGGTATTCACCGAGGATAGCAGCAGGAGGCTCCGGGGAGCCGGTTCTGGCAAAAGCCTCCGGGCGCTCAGGCCCTATGCGTCAGAGGATCTGTTCGAGCCGCTTCTCAAGGGCGGCCGCTATCTCTTCGCGGATCGGCCCGTCACCGAGGCGCTCGACCAGCGATTGCAGGAAACCTTCGATGATCAGGGAGCGGGCCTCGGCCTGGTTGAGGCCGCGGGAGTTCAGATAAAAGAGCTGGCCCTCGTCGACCTGGGCGATCGCCGCGGCGTGGGTGCAGCGCACGTCGTCGGCGAGGATCTCCAGACCGGGGATCGCGTCGGCGTGGGCGTCGGTCGAGAGCAGCATGTTGCGGCACTCCTGGAAGGCGTCGGTCTGCTGGGCGCCTTCGTCGACCTTGATCATGCCCCGCCAGACCGCGGTCGAGTGGTCGGCCAGGACGCCGCGGAAGGCGAGGTCGGAGAAGGTGTTCTCGGCGGCGTGCTCCTGCAGGGTGTCGTAATCGAGGTGCTGGCCGTTGCCGCTGGCGTAACCGCCGGTGACCCGGGCCTCAGAGCCCTGGCCGGCCAGGTTGGTGGTCATGCGGACCTTGCCGTTGCCGCCGCCGAAACCGAGGGTGGCCCAGTCGAGGCTGCCGTCGCGCTCGACCTGGGCCCGCTGGGAAGAAAACAGCCAGGCCTTCTCGGAGAGGTCCTGGGTGGCGACGTAGTGGAGTTTTGCCGCCGGCCCGACCGCGATCTCGACCACCGAGTTGAGCAGGGTGTCGGTCTCGTCGCTCTGGGAGCCGTAGTGCTCCCAGACTTCCGCCCGGGCTCCTTCTTCGAGCACGATCAGGGTCCGCCAGTTGACCGCGGCGCCGGGGGTGTCCAGCTCGAGCTCGACTTTGATCGGCTTATCGCATTCGACGTTGTGCGGCACGTAGACCAGCACCCCGTCCGACCAGCCGGCCTCGTTGCGGGCGACGAACGGGTCCTCGGCCGGCACCAGCGAGCCGAGCCGGTCGCCGAGCAGTTCGGCGTGTGCGGCCAGGGCTTCGGCCAGGTCCATGACCACGATTTCGTCGCTGCCACCGGTGATGGCCGCCCCGGCCGGGGCGGGCTCGTATGAGTCGAGTTCCAGCCGGCCGAGGTCGGTGAACTCCCAGCCCTTGGTCTTTTTGTCGGGAAGGGGGAGGCTCTCGATCAAAGCGGCGCCCTGTCGGCGCCGCTCGCTCAGCCAATCGGGTTCGGTCACGGTCGGGCTAGCCAATCGAACCTTCCATCTGCAGTTCGATCAGCCGGTTGAGCTCGACCGCGTACTCCATCGGCAGCTCCTTGGTCACCGGCTCAATGAAGCCGTTGACGATCATCTTCGAGGCGTCTTCCTCGGAGAGCCCGCGGCTCTGCAGGTAGAACAGCATGTCGTCGCCGACCTTTGAGACGGTGGCCTCGTGGCCGACGTCGGCGTCGTTTTCGTCGATCCGGATGGTCGGGTAGGTGTCCGAACGGGAGTTCTCGTCCAGCAGCAGGGCGTCGCAGACGACCTTGGAGCGGGAGCCGGTCGCACCGTCGGCGACCTCGAGCAGGCCGCGGTAGGTCGAGCGGCCGCCGTCCTTGGAGATCGACTTGGAGAAGACCGACGAGGTCGTCTTCGGGGCGCCGTGGATGATCTTGCCGCCGGCGTCCTGGTGCTGGCCGTCGCCGGCGAAGGCGATTGAAAGGATCTCGCCGTGGGCCTCTTCGCCCAGTAGATAGATCGAGGGGTACTTCATGGTCAGCTTCGAACCGAGGTTGCAGTCGACCCACTCCATGGTCGCGCGCTCCTGGGCGACAGCCCGCTTGGTGACGAGGTTGAAGACGTTCTGCGACCAGTTCTGCACGGTGGTGTAACGGACCCGCGAGCCAGGCTTGCAGATGATCTCGACCACGGCCGAGTGCAGCGAGTCGGTCGAGTAGACCGGGGCGGTGCAGCCTTCGATGTAGTGAACGTCTGAATCCTCTTCGGCGATGATCAGGGTGCGCTCGAACTGGCCCATGTTCTCGGTGTTGATCCGGAAGTAGGCCTGGAGCGGCATCTCGACCTTGACGCCCTTCGGCACGTAGACGAACGAGCCGCCCGACCAGACGGCCGAGTTGAGCGCGGCCAGCTTGTTGTCGTTCGGCGGGATCACGGTGCCGAAGTGCTCGCGGATGATGTCTTCGTGCTCGCGGAGCGCGGTGTCCATGTCGGTGAAGATCACGCCCTGGGCCTCGAGCTTCTCGTTCACCTGGTGGTAGACGACCTCGGATTCGTACTGGGCCCCGACCCCGGCCAGGAATTTGCGCTCGGCCTCGGGGATGCCCAGTCGGTCAAAGGTGTTCTTGATGTCTTCCGGGACCTCGGACCAGTCGCGGCTGTTCTTGTCCGAGGCGCGGACGAAGTAGTGGATGTCGTCGAAGTCGATCTGGTCGAGGTCGCCGCCCCACTGCGGGGTCGGCCTCGACTCGAAGTGATCGTAGGCCTTCAGCCGGAAGTCACGCATCCACTGAGGCTCGTCCTTGTAGCCCGAGATCGATTCGACGACCTCGCGGCTGAGTCCCTTGGGGGCCTTGTAGGCGTAACCGTCCTCCGAATCACTGAATCCGAACTTCTCGGCGTAGTCGGAGTTGATCCCTTCGACTTTCTTCTTCTCGGCGATTGCTTCGGCGGTTGCCATGCTCAGACCTCCAGGGTGATCGTGTCGTCGATGATCTCGACCGTAAAAGTTCGGACCGGCTGAAAGGCCGGCAATGTTTTCGGCCTGCCGGTGTGCAGGTCGAAGATCGAGCCGTGCCGGGGGCACTCGACTGTGCATTCTTCGGGGTTCCAGTTGCCTTCGGCCAGCGGCCCGTCGTCATGCGAGCAGCGGTCCTCGATTGCCAGCAGGTCACCGTCACAGTTGAACACAGCGATCGGCTCGCCTTCATGCTCGATGATGCGGCGTTCCCCCCGGCTCAGTTCCGAGGCCGGACAGACGGGAATGGATGTTTTCTCTTCGGTACTCAAGGTTGTGACTCCAGCCACCTAAGCCGACAAGCAGGCTAGGAATTAGATACTAGCCGTTCCGGTCGCCCGGGCGGCGGATCAGGAGGCCGGTTTTGGCCTTAGGCATGCCTTATTCGTCCCACTCGGCGGTTTTGCCGAGGCTGGCACCCTTGACCACCTTGAGTCCGAGCAGGGCGCACTTCATCCGGGTCGCCGAGATGTCGATCCCGAGCAGCTCGAGCACGAACTCCTTCGGCATCAGGATCAGCTCGTCGCGGCTCTTGCCGACCAGCTCGTCGGTCAGCATCGAGGTGGCGGCGGTCGAGATCGCGCAGCCCTTGCCGTCGAACAGGACCTCGGCCACCCGGTCGTCGTCGTCAAGCCGGATGGTCACGTGCTGCTCGTCGCCGCAAAAGGGATTCGTGTCTTCGAACTCGAGGTCGGGGTCGTCCAGCCGGCCGAAATTGTGCGGCCGCTTGTAGTGCTCGAGGATCTGTTCCCGGTATAGCTCTTCCACTCGAGTGAGCGTAACTGAACGTCTATCCGGGCAACTTGCCATGCTGGATCGGCAATGGTCACTCCAAAATCGCCCCTTGTTCCGTTCGAGACCTTCGACCGGAGTTCGATCTCCAACTACGATGCCAAGCTCGAGGTGTCCCGTAGCCTCGCCGCCCAGGTCGAATCCGGTCAGGTGATTGGAGCCGGCTCGGGCAGTACCGCTTTCCTCGCGATTCACGCGATCGCCGACCGGGTCGCCAGCGGAGATCTGGCGAAGGTTACGCTGATTCCGACCTCGATCGAAGTCCAGCTGACGATCGCCGGACTGGGGCTCGAGGTTGGCGACCTGACGGCCTCGCGCCCGGACTGGCTGTTCGACGGGGCTGATGAGGTCAATCCAGCCGGTGACCTGATCAAGGGTCGCGGCGGCGCGCTGTTTCGCGAGAAGACGCTGTTCCGGGCGAGCGCGGACCGGCGGATCATCGTCGATCAGTCGAAGCGGGTCGACCGGCTCGGTGGGAAGTTTCCGGTGCCGGTCGAGGTCGTTCCCCTGGCCCTGCCGGTGGTCATCCCTGCGCTTGAGAGACTCGGCCCGTCCGGACTCGAGATCCGAAAGGGGGAGGGGAAGGATGGTCCCGTGATCACGGAAATGGGCAACGTGATCATCGACTGCCGGTTCTACGACATCGCCGATGGCCTCGAACTTGCGATCAAGTCGATCACCGGCGTGATTGAGTCCGGCCTGTTCCAGGGCTACGGGCCGACCCTCGTCGGACCGACCGCCGGCGGGACGGATTCCGCCTGATGTCCGGAGGCGTGCTGGTCACCGGCGCCGCGCTTTTGATCGGTCTTTCCCTTGTCTTCGGATGCGGGACCGCCACCCCGGAGGACAACGCGGGCGAGTTCAGGGAGGAGATGGAAGAGCTTAAGCCCGAAGTGAGCCTGCTGCCGGAGAATGAGGCGCGTCCGGGGCTGGTTCGGGGATTCGCGACGTCGAAGGACGGCCTGAAGAGCAGGTTCATCTTTTCGTTCGGTCCGGTTCCCGAAGAGAACCTGCCGGAGCCTACCAACAGCGGAAATGTGGTCTGGTTCAACGGTGGCGATGAGGTCTAATACTGGTTCGAGGAGTACCCGTTCCGGTATTCGGTCGCGAAAGTAGACCGGGCCCTCAAGCTGCGGCTCAGGATCGAGGACGCGGCCGGTCAGGCCGTCTCTGGAAGGGACTCTGGACAGCAGGAGTAGGTGGGGCAAGGCGCCGGAGGCCGGGTTTACGGCGGTCCGATCGTGGCCCGGCCGGATTGTCAGTTCATGACCGTCAGCCTGAAGTCAAGCTGTGTCCCCGTCGCGGGATCGTAGAGCAGCCAACCTTCGCGACCGTACAGGGCCTGCCAGGTTTCTTCGGGTGAGCGAAAGTAGATCCATAGGATCCCCTCGCTGAAGCCCTCTTCAATCCTCCTCAGGCGAACCTGTTCGAATTCGGCCCTCATCTCCGGACCGAGTTCGTCCGGGGAATGCTCCTGTTGGAGTGTCCGATCGGCACGGCCGGCGGCAACGTCTTCTTCGGGAAAGCTATCCATGGGAGAAGGGTCTGTTCCCGGGCCGTGAATCTGACGTTGGCTACTGAAGCCCGAATATGCGGCGGGCGTCGTGAAGGGCCTCGATCAGGCGGTCGATCTCCTCGGTGGTATTGAAGACGGCGAAGCTGGCTCTGGTGGTGGCCGCTACGTCGAGCCTCTTCATCAGGACCTGGGCGCAGTGGTGGCCGGCCCGGACCGCGACGCCGTGGCGGTCGAGGATCTCGGCCACGTCATGCGGGTGCACGCCGTCCAGGTCGAACGAGATGATCCCCGCCCGGTCGGTGGTATCGGGGGGTCCGAACAGGGTCATGCCGGGAACCTCGGCCAGGCGGGGCAGGGCGTAGGCGGTCAGTTCGCGTTCGTGTTCGGCGATCCTGTCCGGGCCGACCCCGTCGACCCATTCCACCGCGGTTCCGAGACCGGCCGCCTGGGCGATTGGTGGGGTTCCCGCCTCGAATTTCGCGGGGACCGAGGCCCAGGTGATCTTCTCTTTGCTCACCTTGCTGATCATCGAGCCGCCGCCCTCGAAGGGCTCCATCCCGTCGAGCAGTTCGCGGCGCCCGTACAGCACGCCTATCCCGGTGGGGCCGTAGAGCTTGTGTCCGGTAAAGGCGTAGAAATCGGCTCCGATCGCGGCCATGTCGAGCACCATCTTCGGCGCGGCCTGGGCTCCGTCAATCACCGTGACCGCCCCGGCGGCCTTTGCCCGGGCGACGATCGTGGCGACCGGATTTATCGTGCCCAGCACGTTCGATACGTGGGCCAGGGCGAAAATCTTCGGTTCGCGGGCAAGGCCGGCGGCGAGGGACTCCTCGTCGAGCCGGCCGCTGTCGTCGACCGTGACCCAGTCGAGCTCGGCTCCGGTCTGTTCGGCGATCAGGTACCAGGGCACGATGTTGGAGTGGTGTTCCATCTCGGTCAGCAGGACGCGGTCACCCGGACCGAGGTTGGCCCGGCCCCAGGAACTCGCGGCCAGATTGAGAGCGGCCGTGGCGTTGTGGGTGAAGACGATTTCGCGGGAGTCGGCGCCGATGTGATTCGCGACCGTCTGCCGGGCTCCCTCGTAGAGCGCAGTCGCCTCCTCCGAAAGAGTGTGGACCCCGCGGTGCACGTTGGCGTTGTGCTCGCGATAGAAGCGGTCGACAGTCTCGATCACCGCGGCCGGTTTCTGGCCGGTCGAGCCGTTGTCGAGGTAGGCCAGAGGCTCGCCTTTGACCTGGCGCTCGAGGATCGGAAACTCGGCCCGGATCGATTCCAGCGACCTGTTTCCTGCCCGGACCGGGGAGGCCGCGGAGGTCGGGGCCGGGGAGGTCATGCGGCCCCCGCCTCGACCTCCTCCTTGATCCAGCCGTAGCCTTCGGATTCGAGTTGGTCGACCAGTTCGGCGCCGCCTTCCTTGACGATCCGGCCTTCATACATCACGTGGACCGCATCCGGCTTGACCATGTGGAGGAGTCGCTGGTAGTGGGTGATGATGAGGGCGCCCATGTCGGGCCCAGAGAACTTGTTGATGCCGGCAGCCACGGTGCGCAGGGCATCGATGTCGAGCCCGGAGTCGGTCTCGTCGAGAATCGCCATCTGTGGTTCGAGCAGCGCCAGCTGGAGCAGTTCCATCCGCTTCTTTTCGCCGCCCGAGAAGCCGTCGTTGAGGTACCGGCTGGAAAAGTCCTGGGGGATGTTCGCCAGCTCCATCGCTTCGCGCGCCCTGGCGGCGAACTCGCGGATTTTGAGCGGGGCCTCGCCCTGGGCCTCGCGGTGCGAGTTGAGGATCGTTCGCAGGTACTTGCTCACCGCGACCCCGGGGATCGCGACCGGGTACTGGAATGCCATGAATATGCCGGCCCGCGAACGCTCGTCGGGGGCGGCCTCGGTGATGTCCTCACCGTTGAAGTGGATCGAGCCTTCAGTGATTTCGAGTGCGGGGTGGCCCATGATCGCGTTGGCCAGGGTCGACTTGCCGGACCCGTTCGGACCCATCAGGGCATGGATCTTGCCCTTTTCGACCGTGAGGTCGAGGCCGCGGAGGATCTCTTTGTCCTCGACGCTGACGTGAAGATTTCTGATCTCTAGCTCTGCCAAGAGAATGGCTCCGTTTCGTGTTGCGTTGGATTCTGTCGCTGGTCAGGCGGGGCTGCCGACGGCCTGCCGGCTTTCTTCGATCGGACCGGAAAACTCGACCAGTTCGGCCAGGGTGGTCCCGGCCAGAGCCTTGTTGACCCCGCCCTGAACCCGGGTCCAGAGCAGTTTGGTCGCGCAGGCCCGGTCGCTGTCGGCCTCGTGTGAGCAGAGGACCTTGCCCTCCGGGCTCTCGTGAAAGCACTCCATCGGGGCAATCTGCCCCTCGAGTGACTCGACCACTTCGAGCATCGTGATCTGCCCAGCCGGCCGGGCCAGGCTGTAGCCGCCCCTCGCCCCGCGGGTCGAAGTGACCAGTTCGGCCCGGCGGAGTTTCGCCACCAAGTGCTCCAGGTAAGAGAGCGGAAGGCGCTCGACCTCGGCCACCGCGCCCAGTGAAACCGGCCCCGAATCGGGCTGCCGGCCCAGCTCCACCATCAGGCGGACCCCGTACTCGGCTTTGGTCGAAAACAGCATGAAATCAAATCCTAGAGCATTAGTCAGGTTTCTTCTGCCGCCGGCGCCGATTCCGCATCAGACGGCGCCTCAGGCGTCGCCAGGGCGAAACGGTAAGCGTTCCACCGGCCGAGGAGCTGAAGATCCGGGCCAGGGCCGATCCCTCGAATCCACCCGGTCGCGGCAGCTCGATCCGGACCTCGACCTGGCCCGGACTGGAATGAGATGTTTCGCTCATTCCCGGCACCAGTCCCTCGAAGAGCTCCCGGGCCGAATTGTTCTCGACCAGGACCAGGGCCAGGAAGAACTCGACCCCTTCATCGGCCGCCCGGCGGGCCAGACGGGTGAGCAGGGCTGTGCCGACCCCCTTCCCGTGCCAGGCGTCGGCCACGATGATCGCCACTTCGGCTTCGTTCGGTGGCCGGGTCCGGACATATCGGGCGACGCCGACGAGCGCGCCGTCCTCCGGGTCGATCGCGATCAGGGCCTCATGGTCGACGTGGTCGATTTCCGTCAGGTAGGCCAGATCGCTCGAACTGAGCCTGGCGACCGGGGCGAAGAAGCGCTGGAACCTGGTCTGAGGCGTGAGCTCCTCGAATCCGGTGGTCATCAGGTGCTTGTCGGTCGGCCGGATGGGCCGGATCAGGAACTCGATCCCCGGGGCGAGCGTCACTCGTTCGTTTGCGGGGGCGGGTTGCTCCGCCCCGCCCGGGGCTGCGATGGCTTCGGCGCGGTCAGCCGTCACGGCTCGATCAAACCCTGCCGAATCGCGAAGCGGACCAGCTCGACCCGGTCCCTCATGCCGAGTTTCTTCATCGCGTTGGCTCGGTGGTTTTCCACGGTTTTCTCGGAGAGGTGCAGCATCCCGGCGATCTCCCTGGTCGTATTCGCCTCGGCCACGAGCTTGACGATCTCCTCTTCGCGCGGGGTGAGCCCCGAGTCGTCGTGGCTGCCCCGTTCGAGCAGGTCGCGGATCAGGGCCCTCTGGGCACCCGGGCTGAGAAAGGGCTCGTCGCGCCTGACCGAATCGATCGCCGCCAGCAGGTCGGAGTCGGCCTGCGACTTGAGCACGTATCCGGAGGCTCCGGCCCTGAGCGCCTCGAACAGGTAGCGCTCGTCATCGTGCATCGAGAGGATCAGGACCGCCACCCCGGGCACCTGCTGCTTGACCTCGCGCGTCACCTGGAGGCCGGTCAGCCCCGGCATCTTCACGTCGAGGATGGCCAGGTCGGGACGCTCGCTGATCACCAGGTCGCGGGCCTGAACGCCGTCAGCGGCTTCGGCGACGACTTCGAGGTCGTCCTGGCGCTCGAGCAGCAGACGGATTCCGGAGCGAACGATCCCGTGGTCATCGGCGATCACGATCCTCATGCGCTGTCCACCCGACCCGTCTCCCGCGCGTCCGCCCGATCTGGTTGCCGCCGGTCCGCCCCCCTGCTGCGGTCAGGCACGGCCAGCCGCACCGTGGTGCCGCGTCCCGGGCGGGACTCGATGTTGAGCTCACCGCCGGCGAGCAGCGCCCGCTCGCGCATGCCGCCGAGGCCGAGGCCGGTATTCGACTCGGCGAAGCTGAACCCCGAGCCGTCGTCGCTCACCTCGAGCACGACCCGGTCGCCATCCTGCTTCAGGGTGACCTCGATCCGCCCGGCCCCGCTGTGGCGGATCGCGTTGCCGAGTGCCTCCTGGCAGACCCGGTAGATCACCAGCTGGGTGTCGGGATCGAGCCCTCCCGGATCCCCTTCGCAGGTGAACCCGGTCTCGACCCCGGGCCGGCGGAACTGCTCGACCTGGCCTCCGATGGCGGCCCGCAGGCCGAGGTCGTCGAGCGCCGTCGGCCGGAGCTGGCGGGCGACGGTGAGCAGCTCATCCATCGCCCGGTGTGCGAGTTCCCTGGTTTCGGCGATCTCGGCCCGCAGCTCGGGTGGAGCGGTGGCCCGGGCCGCCTCCAGCCTGAGCAGCACGCCGGTCAGCGACTGGTTCACCTGGTCGTGAAGGTCGCGGGCGACCCGGGCGCGCTCTTCCTCCTGGGCCTCGAGCGCTGCGCTGGAGCTCCGCCGCCGTTCGGCCTCGAGCCGGCGCATCATCCTCAGGAAGGCGAGCTCGAGCCGCTCGACCTCCTCGGTCTCTGCCTTACCGTCGATTCCGGGAGGCAGGTTCGCCCCCGGCGTGCTGAGGTCGACCTTCTCCATTTCGTCGATCAGGGTCTCCAGGGGATTGAAGCGGCGACGGAGGAGGGCCACGTTCAGCAGACAGGTCAGGCCGACCGCGATCGCGACCAGAGGGATCAGCGCCTCGGCCCGCCCCCAGCTGAGTCCCGCGACGAGCGCCGCGCCGATCGTGGCCAGGGTGACCATTGCCGCATTCAGGATCAGGACTTCGGTGAAGATCGGGCGGTGCTTCATTTCGGCTAAGTCTTCTCGATTGTCCGGTGGGGTGCTGGGTAGGCGAGAGTAGCGATCCGGGGGGCTCCCCCTATGGACAAGACCGGGCAGTTGAGGCAGACTTCATGTCCCAGCTTTCCGGAATGTTCCCCGTTTCACCTACTCCAAGGAGATCGAATGACCACCACCAGACAGTCAACTTTCAGCGCCACCCTGAGGACGACCATCCTCTTGGCGACGCTCTCGGGCCTGCTGGTCGCGATCGGCTATTTGGTGAGTGGCGGCAACCCGAGCACGACCCTGATGTTCCTCGGCTTCGCGGTGGCGATGAACTTCTTCTCCTACTTCTTCAGCGACAAGATGGCCCTGAAGATGAGCCGGGCCCAGCCGATGGAGGAGTCGGAGAACCCGCAGTACTTCCAGATGGTGCGCGAGCTCTGCCAGCGGGCCGAGATCCCGATGCCCCGTCTGTATGTGATTCCCCAGGAACAGCCCAACGCCTTTGCCACCGGACGCAACTACAACCACTCGGCGGTGGCCGTGACCGAGGGCATCACCCGGCTGCTCTCGACCGACGAGCTGCGCGGCGTGGTCGCTCACGAGCTGGCCCACATCAAGCACCGCGACATCCTGATCCAGACGGTCGCCGCGACGATCGGCGCGGCGATCACCTACATCGGATACATGCTGCTCTGGTTCGGCAACGACAACAACTCGCCGCTCGGCCTGGTCGGGGCGCTGGCGATGGTGCTGCTGGCACCGCTGGCGGCCGCGATCATCCAGATGGCGGTGTCGCGCCAGCGCGAATACGCCGCTGACGCCGGCGGAGCCGCGATCTGCGGCAATCCCGAGTCCCTCGCCAGCGCACTGCTCAGACTGGAGCAGGGGGCTGAGAACATCCCGATGAAAGGCCATGTCAGCGAGGCCTCGGAGCCGCTCTACATCGTCAAGCCGTTCAAGGCGAAGGGCATGGCCGCGCTCTTCTCGACCCACCCCCCGATTGACGAGCGGGTGAAGCGGCTGCGCCAGATGCGTCCCTCGCTCTAAGCAGGGGCTCCGGCCACGGCCGGGTTTTCATCCTCGCCGGGCGCCATCTCGAAAAGTCCCCAGGGTGGATTTGCGTTGATCAGGCGACCGGGCCGGCAGGTTGCCCGGAAGCTTGAAAAGCGCAGGCTCGGATGGCTGCCGGTGATCAAGTAGTCGCCTGACGGGACGTTCGCCCAGAGCACCCCGCCGTCTCCGCTGGAGCTGTCCAGCTCGGCAGCCGGGATCACGTCGCTGTTGAAGTAGACCGGCTTGCCGGCCGGCTTCCCGCTCCGGTCGGTCATTTCTGCCTGAGCATCGGCGATGCCGTGCGGACGGAAGTCGTGGAAATCATCAAAGTCATCGAACCCGCGTCCCTCCTTCTGGAAGAAGGTCGAGACCACGGCCGACCCCAGGAGTTCGCTGCTGTCCGGGTCCAACTCGGCTCCGACGATCCCGGCCAGCGCCTCGTACACGGGCTCTTCGGGGACCTGGAAGTTGACCCGCTCGAGATTGCGGCCCGTCGTGAAAAACGTCTGGAGATAGGTCCGGTGATAGCCGGGCACGGTCGCGTACGGCGTGATCAGGGTCCGGTCAGGGACCCGGAGCGAGTAGGCGCCGTTGGGTCCGGCGACCGTTCCCAGGTCCGGCAGTTCGGCGATCCGGATCTCTGCGCCTTCCAGGCGGGCGGTGTTCTCGCCGAAGACGAAGGCGTAGGCGTTTCCGCTCACGGAAACCTGATCATCGCTACTGCGGTTGCCTGAAGCCGGCATGGTTTTCTCCTCGATGGTGCTGGACTGACCTCGCTCGGGGGTTCCGGTGCCGGGTCCCTCCGGGGTCGGATTTCGTCTGCAAGCCTACCGGGGGAGCCTCGACCGGCGGGGGGGATTCGACCGGAGGAAAACACCGCCTGACCCTCCAGGTGCCGGGGTTCCGGGTGCCGATTCCGCCATCCCGCTATAGTTTATGAAGTACTGGAAACCTGATAGAGATTTAGGGGATTCACAGATATGTCAGTCGATGCGACCAAGACGACAGCGGTTCAGGAGATCACGCCTCAGGAAGCCTTTGGCGAGATCCAGGATTCCGAAGTGGTGCTGATCGACTCGCGCGAGCCGCACGAGTACGCCGAGGCGCACCTCGAAGGCGGCATCCTGGTTCCGCCGGCCACGATCGCCGCCGAGATTGAAAGCAAGGCGCCGGACAGGACCGCCCGCACAATCGTCTATTGCCGTGTCGGGGCCCGCTCGCTGGCCGCGGCCGAGAAGTTGGCCGAAATGGGCTATGAAGACGTCGCCTCGGTAGCCGGCGGGATCATTGACTGGCAGGACCAGGGCCTTCCGGTTGTCGCGGCCTCGGCGCTCACGCCCGAGCAGCGCGACCGCTACTCGCGCCACACACTGCTGCCGGAAGTCGGCGTCGAAGGCCAGGCGAAGCTGCTTGATGCCAAGGTTCTGCTGCTCGGCGCCGGCGGTCTCGGGGCGCCTACCGCGCTCTACCTGGCCGCTGCCGGGATCGGCAGGATCGGTCTGGTCGACGACGACGTGGTCGATTCGTCAAACCTCCAGCGCCAGGTGATCCACAACACCGAACGGGTAGGGGAGTCCAAGACCAGTTCGGCCCGCAAGACGATCGAGGCGCTCAACCCGGATGTCGAGGTGGTCGAGTACAACTTCCGACTGGACGCCGGCAACATCCTCGAAACGATCGCCGATTACGACATCATCGTCGACGGTGCCGACAACTTCCCGACCCGGTACCTGCTGAACGATGCCTCGGTTCGGCTGAAGAAGCCGGTCGTGTCGGCCTCGATCCTCTCCTTCGACGGTCAGATCTCGACTTTCCTGCCGTTCGAGGGGCCCTGCTACCGCTGCCTCTACCCGACCCCGCCGCCGCCGGAACTCGCTCCCAGCTGCTCGGCCAACGGCGTGCTGGGTGTGATGGCCGGCGTGATGGGACTGCTGCAGGCCAACGAGGTGCTGAAGCTGGTCCTCGGAATCGGTGAGCCGCTGGTCGGCCGGCTGCTGCTCTACGAAGCGCTCGGTACCCGCTTCACCGAGCTCAAGGTGCGGCGCGATCCCGACTGCCCGATCTGTGGTCCCGACGCGGCCGAGCTGCCGGAATCGGAGCTGGGCCTGTTCCCCGACTACCAGGCTTTCTGCGGCGCCTGAACCGGCCCGTCGAACCGCTAGGATCACGCCATGCCGACCGTGAAGGTTCCCCCTGTGCTCCGTCAACACACTTCCGGTGCGACCGAGGTCGTGGTGGCCGGGTCGACCGTGGGCGAGGTCCTGCGCGGTCTGGCCGGGGAGTACCCGGAAACCGGTGAACAGCTCTTCTCCGAAGACGGCGAGCTGAACCGCTTCGTCAACGTCTACCTGAACGACGAGGACGTCCGGGTGCTGGGCGGTCTCGAGACCGGGGTGTCCGACTCCGACACGATCATGATCCTCCCGGCGATGGCCGGCGGCGCCCCGGCTTAGTTCACCCGGCCGGTTCACGCCGCCGGTCCGGCTTACTCCCGCCACCCGGGTTTCATCCGCGAAGCTTCCTGTCCTTTCGTCGCTCCCCGGGTTGAGGACGTCAGGAGGTGAGAAGCCCGCCGTCGACCGGAAGCAACGCGCCGGTCACATACGAAGACGCATCGCTTGCCAGGAAGACCGCCGCGGCGACCAGCTCGCGCGCCTCACCTTTGCGGCCCGCGGGCACCCGGTACATCATCTGATCGAGGTAGCCGTCGGGGTACTGGTCGGTCATCTCGGAGGCGAAGAACCCCGGCGCAAGCGCGTTTACCCTGATCCCCTTGCGGCCGGTCCACTGCTGGGCGAGATCGCGGGTCAGGCCGATGATCGCGGCCTTCGACGACGCGTAGGCGGCCTGCGGCAAGAACGCGGAGGTCGAGCCGAGCACACTGCCGATGTTGACGACGCTGCTGCCTTCTTCCATCACCCGTCCGCACGCCTGGGCCATGAAGTAGGAGCCGTTCAGGTTGATATCGATCACCTTGCGGAAATCATCCGGATCCTCCCGGGTCGCCGGTGCCGCGGTGCCGATTCCGGCGTTGTTGATCAGCACGTCGACTTTGCCGAGCTGCTCGACCGTTTCGGCCACCACCCGGTCGCAGTCTTCGGGCAGGGCCACGTCGGCCGGCACCGCGATGCAGCGCCGTCCCAGCGTCTCGACCGCCTCCCTCGTCTGTTCCAGCTTCTCTACGCGGCGCGCGCAGATCGCGATATCGGCGCCCGCTTCGGCGAGCCCGGTGGCGAACGCGACGCCGAGGCCCGACGAGGCCCCGGTGACGATCGCGACCCGGTCGTCCAGCCGGAAGTTGTCGATGATGCTGCGTTCAGGGTCCATGCCGGAACCTTATCCGTGCTGGTGGTGTGCGGCGCCCGGATCGGTAGAGACAGCCGTGGCCTGACCCGGCCGGCCCGCCCCTTCGGCCTGACTCTGTCGGTCCGTGCCGGCCTGGTTCGTGGGGCTAGTTCGGGAAGTAGGGGGCTTCGCCGGGGTCGGTCGGCTCGCCCGGTTCGAACGGCTCAATGTCGTCGATTTCGGTCTCGTCCGGGTCGGGCGCCAGGCTTTCGAGGATCTCTCGGGCTTTTTCAGCGGCGCCGGGTGGAACGACGACGTCGCGGGGGCCGGCGGCAAGGAAGTCGGGTACGTCGAATCCCCGGTTCCGGCGGACCATGCTGGGGATTCCCTCCTCCTTGAGGATGCCCTGGATCATCTCGGCCTCGGCCTGGTTGGTGGCGTAGGCCACCTGCACCGGTTCGTTCTCAGGTCGTTTGAAGAACGACATCTTCGACCGATCCGCCCCTGATGTGAAATCCCCTGACGACGGGCTCGTCGGGGTGTTCCAGCGAGACGATCAGATAGACCGTGTCGGGCCAGCCGGTGGCCAGGTTGATGTCAGTCTGCGAGGGGTATGCCGGGGTGCGGGTGTGCGAGTGATAGATCGCGACCACTTCCTCGCCCATGTCCTCGATCTTGTTCATCAGCGCCAGCTGCTCATCCGGGGCGATGCTGTAGCGGAAGGGGCTGGCCTCGGCGTTGGTCGCCCGGAACACGATCCGGGCCTCTCCGTCCTCGCCGCTGACCAGGCCGCAGCACTCATCGGGCGCGTCCTCTTCGGCGTGCCCGATCATCTGATTGAGCAGGGTCTGGCTGATCTTCACCGGCCTACCACCAGCTGGTGGCGTCAATGTCGCCGAGTTCGTCGAGGCTCTTCGTATAGACCCCCGACGAAAGGTACTTCCAGCCGCCATCGGGAATCAGGAAGACGACGTTGCCGCTTTCCATCTCGCCGGCGATCCGGGCCGCGATCGCGGCCACCGCTCCGGCGGAAACCCCGGCGAAGACACCCTCGTCTTCGAGCAGCCGCTTGGTCCAGATGATCGCATCCCGGTTCGAGACCATTATCTTGCGGTCGAGCAGCGAGAGGTCGATGATCGGCGGGATGAAGCCGTCGTCCAGCGACCGCAGGCCCTGGACCAGCTCACCCTGCATCGGCTCGGCCGCCACGACCAGGGTGTCAGGGTCAGCTTCCTTGAAGCGCCGGCCGTTACCCATCAGCGTGCCGCCCGTGCCCAGCCCGGCGACAAAGGCGTCGACCGAGTCGATCTCCTCGAGGATCTCGACCGCGGTCCCGTCGTAGTGGGCCTGCGGATTTGCCTCATTCCCGTACTGATAGGGCATGTAGTAGCGGCTGTCTGCAGCCATTTCCAGGGCGACCTCGACTGCGCCGTTTGACCCCCTGGCGCCTTCAGAGAAGACGATTTCGGCGCCGTACATGCGCAGCAACTCGATCCGCTCAGCGGTGACGTTGTCCGGCATGACGACCTTGAGCGGGTAGCCCCTGCGCCGGCAAATCATCGCCAGGGAGATGCCGGTGTTGCCGGAGGTGGGCTCGAGGATCGTCTGGCCGGGTGCGATCGCCCCGTTCTCCTCGGCTGCCTCGATCATGCTCCTGGCGACCCGGTCTTTGACCGATCCCGTGGGGTTGGCCGACTCGAGCTTGGCAAATAGCTTGACCTCGGGACTGGGCGACAGGGTCGACATCTCGACCAGCGGCGTATGGCCGATCGATGCGACGATGTCGGTGAAGGTTCCCCCGCAGGGTTTGTTCAGAAGGTCGTAATAAGGGCTCATGGTCTCTGGTGCCTGGCGCCGAGCGTACTTCATAAAGTGTAGTCGCTCGCCGATCCGGCTGACCATGCAGGGGGTATCGTGCGATACTTGCCGA
Source organism: Thermoleophilia bacterium (assembly GCA_016649615.1). Taxonomy (GTDB): domain Bacteria; phylum Actinomycetota; class Thermoleophilia; order Solirubrobacterales; family 70-9; genus 67-14. Next base: position 17,941 of record JAENXK010000001.1, on the reverse strand, counting down.
AGTTGCGGGTAAGAAAACAAACTGGTTACGGAGGGTTTGAGCTATGAAGAAATCTCGTTTGCTGACGCTGATGGCGGCTTTGATGCTCGTCGCGGTGATGGCGTTCGCAGTTGGCTGTGGGAGCGACGACAGCAGTGATTCCAGCAGTTCGGATGACATCTCTTCGGAGCTGATCACCGAAGGAACGCTGACTGTGGGATCCGACATCCCGTTCCCGCCGTTCGAGTTCGGCAAGGCGCCGGCCTACGACGGCTTTGACATCGACATGGTCAACGAGATCGCCAGTCGTCTGGATCTCGACGTCGCTATCAAGGACACGTCGTTCGACACGATCTTCACTGACGTCGCCCAGGGCAAGTTCGACGTGGTCGCTTCGGCCTCGACGATCACCCCTGATCGCGAGAAGACCGTGAATTTCTCGGCCCCGTACTACGAGGCCGAGCAGGCCCTGCTGGTTCCGGAGGGCTCGGACATCGCCACGGTCAAGGATCTCGACGGCAGGACCGTCGGTTCCCAGGACGGCACCACCGGTGAGGCGTACGCCAACGATGAAACCGATGCCGGCAGCGTTCGTGGATTCCCCAACGGACCCGCCGCGATCGCGGCCCTGAAGGCCGGTCAGGTCGAGGCTACGATCATCGATCAGCCGGTCGCGCAGGACGCGATCGACAAGGGTCAGACCGGCTTCGAGATCGCGACCGTGATCCCGACCGGTGAGCTCTACGGGCTCGCCTTCGCCAAGTACACGCCGTCCATTATCGACTCGGTGAACGGTGCCCTTGACGACATGAAGGGCGACGGCGCCCTCAACGACATCTACCAGAAGTGGTTCAAGATCGACGCTCCCAAGAGCGTGCTCGGATCAACTGGTGCCGACTCGACAGAAGAGTCGAGCTAGGTAGCGATCAGTGAGAGGGAAGAGGCGCCATGCGGCGCCTCTTCCCTCTGTTTTACCTTTTAGTTTGCGTCAGCGCACGGCCCGGAGAGAGATGGAGCGGTGGAGCAGTTCTTCAACACCTATTTCGATTTCAGCATCATGGGGGAGTACTTCGGCGATGTGCTCGCTGGATTCTGGTGGACGATCAAGCTCTCCATGTTCGGCGGTGTGCTCGCCCTCACCTGGGGGCTGATTCTTTCGGTACTGCGCCAGCTTCCGGGCAAGTGGCTGGCTCCTGTCCGGATCCTGGCGATCGCCTACATCGATGCGCTGCGCGGGATCCCGATGCTGCTCACCCTGCTGCTGATCGCGGGCGGGCTCGGAACGCTGGCCTCCCAGGACGCGATCCCCAGGGAAATCGGGATCCCGAACTGGTTCGGCTATCCCGACCCTTTCTGGTACGGCGTGATTGCCCTGACCCTGACCTACGGCGCCTACATGGCCGAGGTGTATCGCGCCGGGATCGAAGCGGTGCCCAGGGGCCAGATGGAGGCGGCGAGATCGCTGGGCATGAGTCACGGCCAGGCGATGCGCTTCGTGATCGTCCCGCAGGCTGTGCGCAAGGTGATCCCACCCCTGCTCAACGACTTCATCGCGCTGATGAAGGACACCTCGCTGGTCAGCGTGCTCGGCTTCGTCGAGGTGGTCCAGGTCGGTCAGGACGTCTACTCCGAGACCTTCAATCCGTCAGCTCTCACCCTCGGTGCGATCATGTTCCTGGTATTCACGATCCCGCTGGCAAGAATGGTCGACTGGCTGATCAAGAAACAGGATTCCAAATTCCGGAGGGGCATTCCTTGAGCGAAACAATCCTCAAAGTCACCGACCTGCAGAAGAGCTACGGCCAGCTCGACGTACTCGCCGGCATCGATTTCGAGCTGGCCAAGGGCGAGGTCGTCTGCGTGATCGGGCCGAGCGGCTCCGGCAAGAGCACCTTGCTGCGCTGCATGAACATGCTCGAACTGCCGGACGGCGGCCGGATCGAGCTCCACGGCAACGAAGTTTTCGGAGAAGGAAAGCCGAAGAACCTCGACGTACTCAGGCGTGAGGTCGGCATGGTCTTCCAGCAGTTCAATCTCTTTCCTCACATGTCAGCCAAGGGCAACGTCAAGATCGCCCAGGAGAAGGTGCGAAACCGCAAGAAGAAGGCCTGTGACGAACGCTCGATCGAACTGCTGACCGAGGTCGGGCTGGAAGAGAAGATCGATGAATATCCCGACCGCATGTCCGGTGGCCAGCAGCAGCGGGTGGCGATCGCCCGGGCGCTGGCGATGGATCCGGAGGTGATGCTGTTTGACGAGGTGACCAGCGCCCTCGACCCGGAACTGGTCAAAGGGGTGCTCGACGTGATGCGGAACCTCGCCGACAAGGGCATGACCATGGTCTGCGTCACCCACGAGATGGGTTTCGCCAGGGAGGTCGGTGACCGGGTGATCTTCATGGATGGCGGCGTGATCGTCGAAGAAGGCAAGCCGGATGATGTGCTGGGCAACCCCCAGCAGGAGCGGACCCAGAGGTTCCTGGGTCTGGTGCTCGAGCACTGAGCAGCGGGCGGCTCGCTGAATCAACGAAACCCGACCTTCGTGGGTCACGGCCCTTATAGTGTCTGACCGCGAATCGGTGAACTGATCGAACGGCAAAAAGGGAAGATGGTGGGCAGGCGATGTTGAATCCGGATTTCGGAGCGGGTACAAGGAGGATGCTGACCGGCCTGTGGGCTCTGGCGGCAATGGTGGCCGTTGCGGGACTGGCGATGCTGTCCCTGGCGGGCGAATCGTGGGCAGCCAAGAAGAACGTCCACATTTCCGGTAAGGTCTATCGCTTCAATCACATGGATACACCGATTCCGGGGGCCGTTGTCAAGGTGCGCGAGTATCCGGAACTCAAGGCGGTATCGGACTCGGTCGGCGACTATGACCTGAAGGTGCCCAACGACACCAACGTCACGCCCTATCTTCTGTCCGGCGAGATCCAGCCCGGCGGAGATCCATCGAGCAACCATTACAACGAGATTGATCTGCAGACCTTTCATCCCCGGGGAAAGAACCTCCAAAACGCCAACTTCCAGACGCCGACCGATGCCGAATACAGCGGCCTGAAGGCGATTCTCGGGGTTCCGTCTGATCCGTCCGTGCCGACCAGCCGGCCGGACCAGTGCGTCGTGGTTACCACTTCTTCGGCCCGGAACGTCCGGGGGGTCGACTACCAGACGTTCTGGGACCGCACGCCGCACGGCGTGGCCAGGGCGACCGCTCTGGCGGTTCCCGCCGTTCCCGGTCCGGTCTACTTCAACGAGCATGTGATCCCGGACCGGTCGAAGACCGAGTCATCCGAGGACGGCGGGATCGTCTGGGATGTCGTTCCGACCGGCACGTATCGCATGATCGGCGACCACCCGACCACCAGGTTCGCCAGTTTTCTGGCGACCTGTGAACCCGGTCGGATCGTGAATGCAAATCCGCCCTGGGGCATGTACGAACTGGCTCCCGGGGAGCAGCCTCTGGCTGCGAGCAATGTCGCGGCCGGGCTTGACGGCTCGAAGGTGAAGCGGAAGAGCGCACGCAAGCGATTCGTCGAATTCAAGGTTCGGACCAGCGAGCTGATCGAGGTCAAGGCCGGGCTGCGGAGAAACGGCAAGGGTGTCGTGGAAAAGCGGTTCAACCGGATCGAGCCAGGCACCCGGCAGATCAAGCTCCAGGTGGGCCCGAACGTGAAGCCGGGCAAGGTCAGGCTTCAGGTTTTCCTGACTGACCGTTCGGGAGTCAGCATGAAGTCGTTCCGCAAGCTGCGGCTGCCGTAGGTCAGGCGGGGAGCGGAGAAGCGATAGGGCCGGGGTCCGGCCGGACCAGATCGCGCAGGTACTGGCGCCACAGCGGCTCGATCTCGCCCATCGGGAGATCGAAAGCGGCTTCAAGGTTTGCCGTCGGGCCGTCTTTTCTCAGCCGGGCGACCAGCAGCTCGCAGGCGCCCCCGCCGCGATAGTCCTCGAGCAGATCGAAGATCGTGCCGCCCAGCAGGATTGCGTCCCTCCGGCCCGGGGGAAAGGAAGGGCGTGACCCTTCGCGCAGGCGCCGGATCACCGCAGCCCGGTAGAGATCGACCTGACGGGAGAAGTGCTGGCCGGCGCCTTCGACCAGCCAGGCCCACCTGAGGTAGCGCCAGAACCGGCTGGGGGTCCAGGGAGGGGGAATCGACCCGTTGTTGATCGCGACCACGATCTGGGTGTAAAGGCGCTCTGCCGTGCCACGGAGAGCCTCGAGCGAGGCTTCACCGGCGGCGCGCCGGACCATCGCCGACTCGCCGAGAACGTGGACCTCAGTGGCCATCGGCCACCCGGCCAGGTAGCGTCGTCCGGCCGGGGCGGCCGACCAGCGCACGGCCGGCAGAAAGGGGTGGGCCATGGTCAGCCAGACCGGGGAGGGGTGGATGATTACGGTGACCCCGCTGGGCACGATCTCGAAGCGCTCCTCCAGCTTCAGGCTCAGGTCTTCGAGCCGGTCGACCAGCTCCTCGGCGTAGCTGCGGTCGTCCTCCTCGTGGCGGGCACTGAAGGTCAGCGACGTCGTTTCGATCCAGGTCATCCGGGGCCAGAGTATGGATTACCGGCGGCCGAATCGCCGATGTCCCAGCCCTGCGGGAATCGGCCCACGTCATTGCGGGCAGCTGCGGGCAACAGCACCCAGGTCGCTTCGCTTCGCTGTGGTTCGGCAACTGCACCCAAGTCGCGTCGCTTCGCTGTGCGACTTGGGTGGTGGTTACTTGGGGCGGACGGCGATTCGCAACTCCACCGCCTCCGGCGCTGGAGGGTTTGTTCGCCGTCTTCCGTGGACCGGGCCGACCGGGGGTCGGGTGAGGAGGCCCGGTTGCGAGGCAGTGGCGCGGTGAAGGCTCGGCCGGAACTCCCGGCGAAGCCGGCCGGACGAGCCTTCACCGTGGCGCTGCCGTTGTGGGCCTGCTAGGCGAAGGCCGGTTCGCGGCTGCCGTCGCAGACCGAGCGGATCTCTGCGCTGGCCCGTTCAAACTCCTCGTCGGCCATGACCGGGGTGCCCTCGAACGGCAGGTCGCGGTCGATCTCTGCCCAGGAGCGGCATCCGTGGTATTCCTCGCGGACCCGGACGGTCACCGGCCGCGGGATGCGGTGGACCCGAAGGAGCACCAGGTGGAGCGGATGCCGCGGCTTCCAGTTGAGGCGCTTGGCCGCGTAATCGGTGGTCCAGATGTAGTAGGGCGAGAGTCCGTCGACGACCTTCGGGTTGTCGATCGTGATGTGCTCGGCCACTTCGGCCCAGGCCCGGATACGCACGCGATCGGGCTGGGGGATGCCGCCGTCCTGGAGCAGGGCGCGGGCCGGCGGTTCTTCGTCGGGCCAGACACCCTCTTCGAGAGCGCGCTCGAGTTCGGGGTGATGGGAGGGACGCACCAGATCGTTGCGCTGGTGGTCGAACGTGGGATAGAGGAAGAAGCGGTCATGCTCCAGCTCGAAGTGCTTGTTTTCTTCGCGAATACCGCCCTTACGCAGGGTGAGCAGCTGTTCGCCTTCGGCCAGGGCTCGTACAGTCACGGCCCATTCCTTGAACGCAATTGGCATAGGAGATCTCAGTCGGGGTAGAGGTTGCCACGGACATGTGCGGGGGCATGATTCGCCGGGCACTTCGGCCCCGTGCCCCGCAAGGAGAGACGACCTTACAGAATGTTTCCGAAAGAATCAAGCATTGTGTCGATCGTCACGCTTGCGGATTTCGTTCAAGGCGGAGCAGACCGACCGGCCCGGCCTCGACGGTCCAGTCTCGGGGCACGTAGAGCGTCGCCTGATCGAGGTCGATCACGGCCGGGCCGGTCCGGCCCTCGAAAACTCCTGTCTCGAGCGTGAATTGCGGGCCGGGCCGGAGTGCTCGCCGGCGAACGGTGACCAGCTCGATCGGGGCCTGCGGATCAACGTAACCGTAGCGTTCGAGGTGGGCTTCCTCGAACTTCCGGCGCAGACCGGCAGGATCGCCGCCCGTATCCTCGACGGTGAGCTCGAACGACTGGCCCCGGTAGCGCAGGTCCCAGGCGACTTCGTCCGCATCACCGATCAGGTCGGCCAGCAGGGCCTCGCTCAGCTCGGATTCCGGCAGCAGTACGGTTCGGACCCGGTCACTGCGCCGGTCGGCCGCGGCGAGCCCGAGGGCGCTGAATACGCCGCCGGTCCGGGGTACGAGAATCCGGTCGATGCCGAGTTCGTCGGCGACCGCCACGGCGTGGAGCGGACCGGCTCCGCCGTAGGCGAGCAGGGCGAAATCGCGGGGGTCAAGTCCCCGTTCGACGGTCATGACCCGGAGCGCGCGGGTCATCTCCGCCACCGCTACGCTCAGGATTCCCTCGGCGCACTCGAGCGGTTCGATGCCGAGTTTTCCTGCCAGTCGTGAGACCGCGTCGAGGGCCGACTCCGGGCTGAGCCCGACTCCGCCGGCCAGACCCCTTTCCGGATCCAGGCGGCCCAGCAGGAGGTTGGCGTCGGTCACGGTCGGCGCGGTTCCGCCCTTGCCGTAGCAGGCCGGCCCTGGTGCCGCCCCGGCCGAATCGGGACCGACTCTGAGGGCCCCTCCGCTGTCGCGCCAGGCGATCGAGCCTCCTCCGGCTCCGACCGTGTCGATGTCGACCATCGGCAGCGCCATCGGCCGGCCGCCGATCGTCTTCGACCCGGTCTCGCCGACCGCTCCGTCCTTGACCACGCAGACGTCGCATGAGGTCCCGCCCATGTCGAAACAGAGAAGGTCGGGTTCGTCTGCCTGAGCGGCGATCATCGCAGCCGCTGCCGCGCCGCCGGCAGGCCCGGAGAGCACCGACAGGGCGGCGTGTCTGCGGGCGGTTTCGAGTTCGGCCAGGCCCCCGCTGGACTGCATGATCAGGGGGGAGGGCAGGCCGGTCTCTGCGCATCGGCCCTCGAGCCGGCTCAGGTAGCGGCTGAGCAGGGGGGAGAGCGAGGCGTCTACCTCGGTGGTGGCCGACCGCTCGTACTCGCGGAAGGTGCCCACTACATCGTGGGAAAGGGAGACGTGGAGTTGGTCGCCGAACCGGTCCCGGAGCGCCTCGCCGATCGCCTGCTCGTGTTCCGGGTACCGGTCTGCGTGGAGCAGGCAGACCGCGACCGACTCGACCCCGAGCTCGCCGACCCGTTCGGCCAGACGCGCCGCCTCGTCTTCGGTCAGGGGCCTCTCGACTCCTCTGGGCCCGGTGCGCTCATCGGCCTCGATCCTCAGATCGGCCGGCACCAGCGGAGCCGGACGACGTGCCTGCAGACGGTAGAGCTCGGCCCTGTTCTGGCGGCCGATCTCAACCAGGTCGGCAAAACCACGGGTCGCGACGAGCGCGGTCGGGGCACCTTTTGACTCGAGCAGGGCGTTGGTGGCGACGGTCATGCCGTGGGCGAAGTGGGTGACCCCGTCGGGGCTGATGCCCGCCTTTTCCAGTACGTGCCAGGTCGCCGTGATCGCCCCCTGCGACTGATCCTCCGGAGTCGTCGGCGCTTTGCCGGCGAACACCCGGCCTCCGAGGATCAGCACCGCATCGGTGAACGTCCCGCCGACGTCAACTCCGAGGATGGCTCCCGGCGATTCAGGGTCAGGCGCGGCCATGGCCACCTCCTCCCGGGGTTTCGATCCGGAGCCGGTCGCCTGCGTCGAGTTGGCCGCTCACCTTCGGTTCCAGTTCGGCCGGCGAGCTTTCACCGGAGCGGGTCAGCAGGTTTCGGCCCTTCGATCCCGGCTCGCCTCCGTCGGCCCCGTCCGGCGCCAGTCGCCGGCGCTCGGTCAGGAGGGCGTACTCCATCGTCTCCAGTGCCTCGATTTCGCGGTTCAGGCCGTCACCCCCCCGGTGCCGGCCGGCTCCGCCGCTTCCTCGGCGGATCGAATACTCGATCGCCCGCAGCGGGAACTCGATTTCGAGCGCCTCGATCGGTGTGTTCAGCGTGTTCGACATCGCTACGTGCACGCCGTCGGGGCCGTCGTCGTCGGGGCCGGCGGCCTGACCCCCGCCCAGGGTTTCGTAGTAGGTGAACGAATCGTTGCCCAGGGTCAGGTTGTTCATCGTGCCCTGGCCCAGCGCCAGGCCGAAAGCCTTCAGACAGAGATCCGCGACCCGGGAAGAGGTCTCGACGTTGCCGGCCACGACCGCGGCCGGTGGCCGGGCATTCAGCAGGCTGCCGGCCGGAGCGGTCACCCGGACCGGCCGGTAGGCCCCGGCGCTGGCCGGGATGTCGGGATCGGTCAGAACGCGAATCGCGAAATAGCAGGCTGACTCGGTTACCGCGAGCGGACAGTTCAGGTTGCCTCTGATCTGTTCCGAGGATCCGCTGAAGTCGAACTCGATCCCTGACCCTTTCACGATCGCGGTCAGCTTCAGTTCGATGTTGTTTTCGGGTCCCTCGAGGAAGTCCGTTGCCGGATACTCACCGTCCTCGATCCCGGCTATACACGTCCGGGTCCGCCGCTCGGCGTAGTCGACCACGCCGGCCATCGCGCTCGCCAGGCCTCCGGTACCGCGCTGCCGGGCGAGATCGGAGAGGCGCTCGGTCCCGGCCCGGTTGGCCGCCAGCTGGGCCCTCAGATCAGCCCGGCGCTGATCGGGCTGGCGCATCCTCGAGGTGACTTCTTCGATCGCCTCCTCGTCGAGCACCCGCGGCGGAATCACGACTCCCTCCTCGCTCAGCTCGATCGAGTCGGCCGGCATCGACCCCGGGATCCGGCCGCCGACATCGGCGTGGTGAGCCCGGTTGGCGGCGAAGCCGATCAGCCCGCCGGCGTCGTCGAATGCGGGGGTCACCACGGTGATGTCGGGCAGGTGGGTTCCGCCGGAGTAGGGGTCGTTCAGAAGCCAGGAGACTCCGGGCCGGTGCTCATGGCCGATGACCGCCCTGACCGACGCCGGCATCGATCCGAGATGCACCGGGATGTGCTCGGCCTGCATCACCATGACACCGTCTCGGTCAAAGACGGCGGCCGAGCAGTCGCGGCGCTCCTTGATGTTCGCCGAGTGGGCGGAACGGATCAGGACCGCCCCCATCTCTTCGCAGACCGAGGCGAAAGCCCCGGCGGCAATCCGGATCTCGATCGGGTCGAGGTGCGTCATCCGGGGGTGCCCCTCGGTCCGCCTACTCCCACCGGCGCGGCTCGATCGAGCCGTCCGGCAGGAAGATCAGGTGCCGGTGGTCGAGCACGGCCCGGGTCTCGCGGAAATCGGTGCGCCGGTGGCCGCCCCTGGACTCTTCCCGGGCCAGGGCCGTCTTTCCGATCGCACCGGCCAGGGGATAGGGGTCTCCGACCAGCTGTTCCAGCTCCGATCCGGCCCTGAGCGGACCGGCCAGATTCCAGACCGCCTCCCGGGTCGCCGCGGTCGGCGGTTCGAAGCGCCAGCCAGGGATCTCTCCCGGCTCCGCCGGTGTCTCGTCCAGCCCGGCCATTGCGGCGCGGCGACCGAAAACGAAACACTCGGTGAGCGAGTTCGAGGCCAGGCGGTTGGCCCCGTGTACTCCGGTGCAGGCGCACTCACCAGCTGCGTAGAGCCCGGCCAGAGTGGTACGTCCGTCGAGGTCGACCGCGATGCCGCCCATCATGTAGTGGGCCCCCGGCGCCACCGGTATCGGCCGTTCCCCGGGGCTGAAACCGGCCTTTTCGAGCATCGCGAAGACGCTGGGGAACTTTTCCGGGGGGATCGCTCCCAGGTCAAGCCGGATCTCCCGGCCCTCCTGCTGCTCGATCCGGTCCAGGATCGCGGCGGTGACGTCGTCCCTGGGGGCCAGTTCGTCGGTGAAGCGCTCGCCTGAATCGTCGAGCAGGATCGCCCCTTCGCCCCGGATGGCCTCGGTGATCAGCGCTCCGTCGGTCGGGGTGTCCGGCGCAGAGATACAGGTCGGGTGGAACTGGCAGAACTCGAGGTCGGCCAGCTCGGCCCCGGCGGCGCTCGCAATCACCGGTCCGGCGCCGATCGCGCCCCACGGGTTGGAGGTCCGGCGCCAGAGGGCCGCGGCGCCCCCGCTGGCCATCAGGGTCGCCCGGCTGGCGATCGGGCCGCGGTCGGTGATCACCCCGTGGCACCTCTCCCCATCGCTCCAGAGCGCAGTCGCCGAAGTCTCTTCCCGCACCTCGATCCCGTCCTGGTCGGCGACCATCCGGGCCAGGGTGCCGGTCAGTTCCCTTCCGGTCCGGCTGCCACCGGCGTGGATTATCCGGCGCCTGGAATGGCCACCCTCCAGAGCAAGTGAAAGCTCGCCGTCGGGTTCCCGGTCAAATTTCATCCCCCGATCGACCAGATCCCGGACGATTCCCGGGGCTTCCCCGGTCAGGACGTCGACTGCCGGTGAGCGGCAGAGGTTGCGGCCGGCAGCGAGCGTATCGGTGGCGTGGAGCTCGGGTGTGTCGGAGGGCTCCAGCGCGGCCGCGAGCCCGCCCTGGGCGTGGAAGCTGGCGCTTTCGGCAAGCGGTTTACGGGAGACCAGGCAGACCGACCCGCCGGCTTCGGCCGCACAGAGTGCGGCCCACAGGCCGGTGGCACCGGCCCCGATGACCGCCAGATCGAACCGCCCTTCAGGGAGCTCTGCCGGAGTCCCGCTCACTACTTGCCGGAAGCTGAGGAGGGACCGTCTTCCTGGCGGGCCATTTCCTCCAGCTCTTCCAGCGACAGACCTTCCTCTATGCCTCGCGCGACCAGATCGGCTTCGCGATCGATTGAGGTGACCTCGCCGGCCTTGTCGGAGAGAAGGCGGCGGTCGAAGCTGCCGTTCCCGGCCATCTCAACCGTCATCCGGCCGAGTTCGCCGAGGTTCTTCCGCCTGAGGTCATCGAGCTCTTCGAGATGCTTTCTCATTGCCCGGCGCTCCCGCCTGCCTGATTTTCCGCTTCCGAAAATTCCCATCAGGAACTCTCCCCGGGATCGGCGGATCCGCCCTTCGTGATTTCCTGCCTGAGCGCGGCAATCTGGCCACGGAGCCAGTTGACTGCTGCTTCCCTCGTCTCGGCGTCCGAGTGGGCGGGCGATTCGGCCGGCCGGTTCTCGGCGGCGGCACTTTCGGCGGCGGCGACCCGTTCTTCGGCCTCTCTCGCGCTGAGTTCGATCGATTTGAGCCGGGCTTCGGCGTTGGCCAGGGCCTCGGCCTTTGCCGCCTTCTCCGCAGCAAGCTCAGCCTCCAGGGCGGTTATCTGCCGTTCGATTTCGGGCGAGCTGGCGGCCGCTGCGGCCGCAGCGGTTCCGCCCGGCGGGGGCGGGGGAGGCGGTGGAGCGTTCCCTGCCTGTTCACCCGCGGCCAGCTCGGCGGCGAGAGCCGCGTCGGCTTCGATCTCGGCGGCCTGACTCCGGACCCATTCGGAAGCGGCTTCACGGTTGGCGGCGGTCTCACTGGTCAGCCTGGCTTCGGCTTCGGCGATTTTCTTCTTCGAGGTCTCTTCAGCGTCGGACGCCTTCTTTTCCGAGGCGGCGATGCTTCCTGCCGCGGCGGCGAGGGCCGTATCGAGCTGCTTGCGCTCGGTCTCGACTTCGCCGATGATTGCGCTCAGCTCCGTCTGCGAATCTGCTTTGAGCGATGCCCTGGCAGAGTCTGATGCCGTCCGGGCCCGGCGCTCTCTTTCTTCTACGTCCTTTGCCGCGCGGTCGAGCGGGTTCTTCGGCTCCGCGGTATCGGTCTTTGCCGGTCCGGCACCTCCGGGTGCGGTCTGAGTGGTCCCCGCCGTCGCCGGAGCGGCCGGACCGGGCCGCTTTGAGTCAGGCTTGCCGGCGGGGGCTGTAGCCGGGCCGGACGCGGTAGGAGCTGCCGTCGCCGGCTTCGGGTCGGAAGGGGCGTCTTCGGGAGCAGGTGCTGCGATCGAGGGGGTCGGCGCCGTGGCTGACGGAGTAGGGGCAGTGGCTGACGGAGTAGGGGCAGCCGTGGAGGCCGGGGGCTGCGCGGCTTCAAGCGCCACCGCTTTTGCGGGCGAAACGTCCTCCGCCGGAGCCGGCACCTCTTTTTCGGGCTCCGGTCCGGCGTGCTCGACAGTGTGTTCTCCGGTTGTGAGTTCGTGATCGCCGGCGTGCTCACCGTTCGGAAGCTCGTGTTCGGCCGTGTACTCGCCGGTCGCGGGGTAATCATGCTCACCCGTGTACTCGCCGGTGTCGGGGGAATCGTGTTCGCCGGTCTGATCTGCCGCGTCCGGACCGCCCTGCGGCGCCGTGCTTTCCGCCTTCGCTCCGCCGAGTTCGGCGGTCAACTGGCTCAGCTCGTTGTCGACCTCGGCGACTTCGGCTGACCCGCGGGCGAGCAGACTGTCGTCCCAGGAGTTCTGGACGTACATCCCGAGGGCCAGCTCCCCGAGCGCCTCGCGCCGGTCGAGGAGAAGCTCTTCGAGCTGCCGCTGTTTCTTCTTCAGGGCACCCTTCCTCATCTTCGGCCCCCATCATTACTGAACTCGGCAGTTGACAAGGTTCACCCTTCTCCGCGCCCGAGCGTTTCACCGTAGGCCAGCGCTACCCGGTCGGCCATCCGGCGGGCCGAGAGGCTCTCGGCCCGGGCCCTTCCGGGGGTCCGTGGATCGCCTTCCTTCAGGAGCCCGGCGGCAAACTCAGACCAGACTTCCGGTTCAAATTCAGCGCAGAGTGAGTTGGGCAGAGCGCCGAGGACATGGGGCGCGATGCCGACCGGGGTCGAAATCACCGGCACGTCGCAGGCCAGGGATTCGAGGCAGGCCAGACCGAAGCCTTCATAGTCGGAGGTCACGAGCACCGCGTTGGCCGCATTGAACCAGAGCGACATCTCCTCGGGGTCGATACCGCCGCCGGAAAGCAGGGTCGCCCCGGTGCGGTCGGCCACCTCGCGGGCCCGGTCGAACCTCTTTTCGGGCCGGCCCGGATCGGCCGGGAAGAAGAGGTACCGGGAGTCGGGGTCGAGGCCGAGTCGCTCTCTGGCTTCGCCCCGGTCGACGGGACCGAAGCGGGAGAGGTCGGCTCCGCAGGGGAGGACGGCGTTGCGCCCCGGTGAAAGAGCCAGGCCCGGCCGGCCCGCTTCGCTCCGAAAGAGCGCCCGCGACGCGCCGGCGGTGAGGGCGATGTGCCGCGAAAGACTCCGTGACATCGGGCCGACGATCCGGTGGCGGACATCAGTCCCGTGGAAAGTGACGATCAGGGGCTTCGCCCCGGCCAGCAGGGCGCACCAGCCGGCCAGGCCGTAGTGGGCATGAACCAGGTCATAGTTCCCCGAGCGCAGGCGCTGCCGGATCGCCCGGGTTGCCGGCAGGTAGTTCTTTCTGCCGGGCTGGAAGGTGAAGAGCTCCGCCTCGAGACCCTCCCGCTGGAGGGCCTCGACCTGGTCGACCACCCAGCGTCCGCGCTGAGGCGTGGACGGGTCGGCACCGAAGTTCATGACCACCAGAACTCGCATCGGGTGAGGTTATCCGCCCCGGCGGGCACCGGGCCGGACTCGGGCGCTCGCCGAAAGCGCTGCCGGACCGCAGGGGCGGTGCGGACCCCGTGACCGGTTTGCGGGGATTCCGTTACGGAATCGCCTTGTCGCGTCGGGCACACGCTCCGAAGATCCGGTTCATCGGCAGTCAACAACAAGGAGGAATGATGGTTTACAGGGCAATGGGATACGCGCACGCGGCCTCGCACGCCGGTGCCGGATCAGCGAGAAAGGCGCTCGCCGGACAGGGCGGGCAGGGGACGGTCGAGTACGTCGGCCTGATCCTCCTGGTCTCTCTGCTCATGGTCGGAATGGTCGCTGCGATGAAGGGGTTTTCCGGGCGGCAGGGGACCGAGCTGGCTGAATTAATCGTCGACAAGATCCAGTCGGCGGTCGACAAGGTCGCATTCCGCTGATGCCGACGGGGCGGGCTCCGGCCCGCCCCGTGACGCCTGCTCCTGCGTCGCGGGGCGCCCGGGGCCGGGATTCACGTCGCTGTCGTCCACTCTGGAAGACTGTGGCCAATGTCAGAATCCACGGTTGTACGCAGCTTTGACCGCACCCCGGCCGATCTCCGGCCGGTCACCATAGAACCCGGCTTCGTGAGTAGCGCCGACGGCTCGGCCCTGATCTCGATCGGCGGCACCAGGGTGATCTGCACGGCCTCGGTCTCGAGCCGGGTTCCGAAGTGGATGGAAGGGCGCGGCGAAGGCTGGGTGACGGCCGAGTATTCGATGCTGCCCGCCTCGACCGGCGACCGAAAATCCCGTGACATCAGCAGGGGCAAGCAGGACGGCCGCGGGGTCGAGATCCAGCGCCTGATCGGCCGGTCACTGCGGGTGGGGGTGGATTTCGCGGCGCTCGGCGAGCGCAGCGTCTACGTCGACTGCGACGTTCTCGAGGCCGACGGCGGAACCCGCTGCGCATCGATCACCGGTGGCTACGTGGCACTCCATCTGGCTCTGGCCGATCTGCTGGAACGGGGGGAGATCGAGAGCATGCCGCTGACCACTTCCGTCGCCGCGGTCAGCGTCGGCATGGTCGGGGGCCGGGCTCTCTGCGACCTCGACTACGTCGAGGATTCGACCGCGGAAGTCGACGCAAACGTCGTCATGAGCGGCGACGGCGGCCTGGTCGAAGTTCAGGCCACGGCCGAGCAGACGCCGCTTTCGAGGGCCTCCCTCGACGAATTGCTCGGCCTGGCGGAGGCCGCGATCGGCCGGCTTCGGGAGGCACAGGAAGTGGCGATCATTCGTTGATCCTGGCCAGCCGCAACCAGCACAAGGTCAGGGAATTCGGCGAGCTGCTGCCCGGTTTCGATCTGCGACCGCTGCCGGAAGGAATCGAATCGCCGCCTGAACACGGCGAGACCTTCGCCGAGAATGCACTGATAAAGGCAAGGGCCGCCCGGGAGGCGACCGGAGGAATTGTCATTGCCGACGATTCCGGGATCGAGGTTGAGGCGCTGGGCGGTCGTCCGGGGGTTCGCTCGGCCCGCTACGCCGGCGAATCGGCCGGCGACGAAGAAAATCTGGCGAAGGTCCTGGGCGACCTGGAGGAGGCGGGCGGCACCCGGGCCGCCAGGTACGTCTGCGTGGTCGCACTGATCGACGAGTCCGGAGAAGAGCACCTGTTCGAAGGAAGCTGCAGCGGCCGGCTGATCCCCGAGCCCAGGGGAACCGGCGGATTCGGGTACGACCCCGCCTTCATTCCGGATGAGACCGGTCCGGAAGACAGCCGGACCATGGCCGAGATCAGCCCGGGCGAGAAGAACGCGCTGAGTCACCGGGGCCGGGCGGCCCGGGCCCTGGCCGACCACCTGGGGCGATGAAACGGCCGGCGACAAAATCGGGGGCGGCCGCTCTCTCGATCGCCTCGAACTCGCTGCTCATCGCGCTCAAGCTCGCCGCCGGGGCTATCACCGGATCGATCGCGATCATCACCGAGGCGATCCACTCCGGGATCGACCTGATCGCTTCGGTGATCGCATTCGTATCCGTCCGCAAGGCCGACGAACCGGCCGACGTATCGCATCCATACGGCCACGAGAAGGTGGAAAGCCTCGCCGCAACGATCGAGGGCATCCTGATCCTGGTCGGGGCCGGCATCATCATCTTCGAGGCCACGCGCCGGCTGGCCACCGGGGCAGAGGTGGAACTGCTCTGGGTCGGCATCGCCGTGATGGGGGTATCGATGGTCGCCAATCTGGTCGTATCCGGCGTGCTCTACCGCAAGGCGCGCCAGGAAGAGTCTCCGGCACTCGAAGGGGACGCGGCGCACCTTCGCACCGACGCCGCGACTTCGGGTGCGGTCCTGGTCGGGCTGCTCCTGGTTGAGATCACCGGAGTCGTGGCGCTCGACTCGATCACCGCGATTCTGGTCGCCGGGGTGATCGTCGGGGCTGGGATAAACATCATCCGGCGCTCATCCGGCGTGCTGGTCGACGAAGCCCTGCCCCCGCACGAACTCGACCTGATCGAAGGCGCGATCGCCGCATCTCGTACGGGAGAAGTCGCCGGTTACCACAAGCTGAGGGCGCGCCGGTCAGGCCACCTGCGACACGTCGACCTGCACGTGCAGTTCTCGGAAGGTACGAGTCTCGAGCGGGCCCACGAAGTCGCGCACGGCATGCGTGACGCGATCGTCAGCGAATTGCCGTCGGCCGAGGTACTGATTCACGTCGAGCCGGAAACCTCCCTCCTGGATCCGGGCGACAGTCCCGGACCTTTCCGCGCCGGCTGAGACGGGCCGGGCCTGCGCCGGCCGGCGCGGCGTCCTGCGGTTTCGCGTCTAGGTCGCGTGCGGCCAGAGGTTGACCGAGGCCGCCAGGCCCACCGCAACGATGGTGAAGCCGTAGCCCGCGTAACCGCCCACGAACGTACCGATCGCAGCGATCGCGCAAATCACGACCACGGCGATCCAGGAGGCTCTCGCAAGGGGCATGGTCGGTATGTTGCTACATCGTGGCGGACGACAGCGACAAGACCGGGCCTGCGGGCGACGCGGACCAGCCGGATCCGGCGGACCGTGTGCTCGAGGAACTGGCCGAACTCGAGCCCGAGCTCCGGGCAGCAGCGATCATCGGTGCCGACAACACGACGCGCGCGGTGCGCTCGGACGATCCCGGCTGGGGCGACGATGCGATTGCCCTGCTCCGGGCGGTCGACTCGGCCGGCGACCGCACGGTCGACAGCGCTCACATCGCGACCGAGCAGGCCGAGGTATTCGTGGTCAGGGAGGGTGAGCTCTCGCTGGTCGCGGTGACCGGACGCTTCGTTCTGGCTTCACTGACAGGCTTCGACATGAGAATGTCGCTGCGGGACCTGGCCGCGGAGGTCGGGGGTGCTTAAGCCCCACCGGGTGGTGCTGGACAAAGTCGGCGCCTATACCGCCGAGGCTTCCGCCTTCCGGCGCCGGCGCCGGCACCATCGCCGGGGGTTCATCCGAATCCAGTACCAGAGCGGAGAAGCATTCGATCTACCGCCGGACAGCAGTGAGGCGGAGGCAATCAACTCCGCGGCCGGTTCCCTGATCGACCGTAGCTGAACCACTTTCGGGCCCGCTCGCACCCCGCTCTTTGCGGGAACTTGCTTGAGGTGGCAGAAACGGCATCCGAATGCGGTGTTACGTTACCGCCATTCCATAATCATCGAGGAGGATTACTGTCGTGACCAAAGCTGAATTCCTAGAGAAGGTTGCCGGAGACGAGCGGATTGACAGCAAGAAAGCTGCTGCTGATTCCGTTGACGCAGTTCTCGACGCGATCACCGACACCCTGGCCGGGGGCGGCGAGGTGAACTTCACCGGCTTCGGCAAGTTCCACGTGGCTGTGCGGAGCGCCCGTCAGGGTGTGAACCCCCGAACCGGTGAGAGGATCACCATCGCCGGCGGCAAAGTTCCGCGTTTCTCGGCCGGATCGGCGCTGAAGAAGGCGGTCAAGGGCTGAGCCTCTTCATTGATCGAGCTGCGGCGCTTGTAGAAGAGCGCCGCAGCCAGATCTGCCTCGGGCTTGACCCGGATCCCGCCGACCTGAGTCAGGCGGCGGCGTCCGGCAACTACACGGGTTCATCTTCCGAGCAGGCGGCAGCGGCCGTCTCGGCACATTGCCGGAACCTGATCGAACTGGCCGGGCCGGCCTGTATCGCGGTCAAACCCCAGCTGGCCTGTTTCGAGCGTCTGGGATGGCCGGGCTGGCGAGCCCTGGAAGAGGTGTGCGGCGCAGCCCGCGATGCCGGGCTGCTGGTGATCGCCGATGGCAAGCGCGGCGACGTTCCGGTGTCCGCCAGGGCTTACGGGCAGGCGATGGTCGGCAGCACCGACTCCCCCTGGGGGCCGGCCACCGGGCTGGGGGCGGATGCGTTTACCGCAAACCCCCTGCTGGGGGCCGACGCGATGGAACCGCTGGTCGCGGCGGCCGAGACGGCCGGCGCCGGGGCCTTCTTCCTGGTTCGGACCAGCAACCCCGGGGCGGCCGACGTTCAGGACCTGGCCGCCGCTGGCCGGCCGGTATACGAGCATCTGGCAGGCCTGGTCGCCGGATTCGCCGACCGGCTGTCCGGCGCGGACTCAGGCCTGAGTGGGATGGGGGCTGTAGTCGGGGC
>JAENXK010000090.1 GCA_016649615.1 Thermoleophilia bacterium | reverse complement strand
CATCGCGTTGGCGCCTCCGGCCAGCTCACGCCAGAAATCGTCTTCGAGCAGGGCGGCTATCTGAGCCGACACGAAGCGCATCTTCGAGGCGAGCTGGAGCGTTCCCTTGCGCAGGACATCGAAGCCCTCGGCCAGCCCGGGATCAATGAACACGACCGCCTCGCCGAAAGCGGCCCCGTTCTTGTTCGCCCCGAGACAGAGCACGTCGACTCCGCTCCCGGTGCTGGCCTCGGCCAGGCCGAGCCCGAGTGAGGCGGCGGCGTTGGCCAGCCGCGATCCGTCCATGTGGAGCAGCATCCCGTTGCTGTGGGCGAAGTCGGCCAGCGCCCGGATCTCCTCCGGCCTGTAGACCGTGCCGACCTCGCTGGCCTGGGCGATCGAGACCACGGCCGGCCAGGCGACGTGAGGCAGGTCGGCCCGGTCGGCCAGCCGCTGTTCGGCCAGCTCGGGGGTCAGCTTGCCGTCTCCGGTCGCCACACCCAGAAGCTTCAGGCCGGCGATCGCCTCGGGTGCCGCCGTCTCGTCGATCGAGAGGTGGGCGGTCTCCGGACAGATAACCGCCTGGTGGGGCCGGGCCATCGCCCGGAGCGCCGCGACGTTCGCCCCGGTCCCGTTCAGCATCGGAAAGATCCTCGCCTCAGAGCCGAACTCCCTCCGGGCCATTTCGTCCAGGCGGGCGGTCTCGGGATCGGCGCCGTACGAGCCGACGTGGCCCTGGTTGACCCTTCCCAGCGCCTCCAGGAGCCTGGGGTGAACGCCGGAACAGTTGTCGGAGGCAAAGCCACGAGTCGGTGCCATCGCGCCGAGGGTATCGCCCCGGGGCCCGGGTCCCCGAGCTCGTGAGCGGATCGAGCCAGGCGGGCCGGCTCCGCACGAGGGGCGGGCCGCCACCCCGGGCCCTTGCAATAAACTGAGCCGTCAGCCGGGGGAGTGCCCGAGTGGTTAAAGGGGACCGGCTGTAAACCGGTTGGCTCCGCCTACGTAGGTTCGAATCCTACCTCCCCCATGCCCAGATAAAGCATCCAAGTGCATCAGGCATCCAGGTCGCTTCGCTTCGCTGTGCGACTTGGATGGTGGTCACATGTAATCGCCGGCGACTCGTAGCTCCACCGCCTCCGGCGCTGGAAGGTTTGATCACCGGCATCGTGGTTCGGAGGCGGTGGGCCAGGGCCTGATCGCCGGCCTCTCGGGACCGACCAGCCTCTGTTGTGCCCGAGAACTGCGTCCGGCCGGGCATTCTCCGTCGAAAAAGGGCCCATAGTGAGAAAAATCCGACAGAGAACCGCGAACGGGCTGGCGCCAGGGTTCCGGCCCAACCCGAGGCCGCAGCCCAACCGCCCGAAGGGCGGGAGCGAAGCGAGAAGCTCAGCGAGACTCTGCGGTCACACCACGCAAGTGCTTCTCCGGGGCCGCCGGGGCGTAGCCGGCGAGGAGCGAAGCGAAGGTGGTGAAGGGAGCGTACCCCGGTACGTGACCGAGCCTCTGAGCGTCGACGAAGCCAGGCGCGTCCCGGTGGTTCCGGAGGAGTGCTTGCCCTGCGTGCGAGTCAAAGACGCGGGCCGCCCGCGACTGTAACCCCAGCCGGCTACGGGCCCGCGGCTGAACGCCGCTGCCTGCTGCGAGGCCCCGTCCCTAACCGACTTCGCGGAGGGCCTGTGCCTCGGGGAGAGTCTTGATCTTGCGGAGCGTGCTGGTCTCGATCTGGCGGACCCTCTCCCTGGTCACCCCGAAGGCCTCACCGCACTCCTCCAGGGTCTTCGGGTTGAAGCCGTCCAGTCCGTAGCGCATGACCAGTACCTCACGCTCGCGATCGGGCAGCGAGTTGAGGACCCGCTTAACTCCTTCGCTTCGCAGTTTGAGTGAGGCCTCATCGAACGGCTCCATCGCGTTCTCGTCGCGGACCAGATCGACAAGTTCGGTCTCTTCGCCGTCGCCGACCGGCTTCTCGAGGGAGATCGGAGTCTGGGAAACCCGCCAGACGTTGCGGACCTCCCCGATCGTCCAGCCGAGCTCGTCGGCGATCTCCTGGGCTTCCGGCTCGCGGCCGAGGTCCTGCACCAGCTGGCGCTCGACGAAGTGGACCCGGTTCAGCTTTTCGACCATGTGGACCGGAATTCGGATCGAGCGGGACTTGTCGGCAACCGCCCGGGTCACCGCCTGGCGGATCCACCAGGTCGCGTATGTAGAGAACTTGTACCCGCGGCGGTAGTCGAACTTCTCGACCGCCCTGATCAGGCCGAGCGAACCCTCCTGGATCAGGTCGAGGAAGCTGAGGCCCCGGCCGAGATAACTCTTGGATATCGAAACGACCAGCCGGAGGTTGGCCTCGACCATCTGGCGCTTGGCCTCCATGTCGCCGCGCTCGATCCGCTTGGCCAGCTCGACCTCCTGAGCGGCGTTCAGCAGGCCGACCTGACCGATCGAGCGCAGGTAGAGGCGCAGCGAGTCCAGGGTCGCTTCCGGCTGGGTGTCGGCGGTGGCGGCCGCGATCGGATTGGGCGCGATCTCCTCCCGAGCCGCAGGCGGTTCCGCGGTCTCGGCGACCGGCTCACCGGGACCCGCAACGCCCTCGCCGGCCGCGGCCCGGGCAGCGGCATCGCTTTTGGTGATCACCTCGATGCCGATCTCGGTCAGATGGGCGTGAAGTTCCTCGACCTGGGCCCTGGTCACGTCAAGCTCGGCCACCGCCTCGGCGATCGATTCGGACGTCAGATAGCCGCGCTCCTTCCCTGCGGAGACAAGTACCCGAAGCTCTTCGCTGTCCAACTCCATCCCGACCCCTGACGCTGGGTAATTGGTGGCAATTCCTTGTTTGACCCAGGACCGGGATTATAGGGACAGATCATCGAGGGGTCAGACCTTCACCTGCTCTGGGGACAATCCTCCGGAAGCAGCCGGTCCGCCCGCCCGAATAGGCTGCAGTCAGCGAACCCGCCCGATCGAGTCAATCTTGAATCCAGACGCAGCCACAACCGCCAACGGGATAGACGTGCAGGCTTCGGCGCCCGCCACTCGGGTGAGCCTTTCCCGGGTCGGCGTGACCGGGGTCGAAAAGGTCCTGCGGATCGGAGAGGACGGGCACTTCCACGCCGATCTCGAGTGCTACGTCGATCTCGGGCCCGACCAGGCCGGGGTCCACATGTCGCGCTTCGAGGAGAACGTTGCCGAGGCGGTCGACGAGGTGACGTCCGACGGAATAATGAAGGCGGAGCAGCTGGCCGCCCGGATCGCCGAACTGGTCCGCGAGCGGCAGCGGGGGATCAGAGCCGAAGTCTCGGTAACCGCCCGCTATCCGGAAACGGTCCCGGCGCCGGTCTCCGGGATCGAGAATCAGGAGATCTACACCCTGCTCGGCCGGGCCGTCGCCTCGACCGGAGCGACCCGCACGGTGACCGGGGTCCAGGCCCAGGGCATGACCGCGTGCCCGTGCGCCCAGGAGATGGTCGCCGACCTGGCCCGCGGCAACCTGGCCGACCGTGGCTACGACTCGGACCAGATCGAGGAAATCATCGAGGCGGTCCCGATCGCCACCCACAACCAGCGGGGGATCGGCACCCTCTATGTCGGCTGCGCCGAGGGATCGACGGTCGACCTCGACGCGCGCGACCTCCTCAGGCTGGTCGAGAGCTCGATGAGTTCAGAGATATACGAGCTGATGAAGCGGCCGGATGAACTGGCTGTGGTGGCCAAAGCCCACGCCCGGCCGCGCTTCGTCGAGGACTGCGTCCGCGAGATGCTGCGCCAGGTACTCGGCAACTACCCCTCGCTGCCGCCCGGGGCCTTCGTCATGGCCCGGCAGGAAAACCTGGAGACGATTCACCGCCACAACGTGGTCGCCGAGCGCTACGGCCTGATCGGCGAGCTCAGGGCCGAACTCGCGGGCGACGCCCGCTCCCACACGCACCTCTCGATGCGGGAGTGGCTCGAACAGGCCGACTGATCCGGTCGCGCCACGTCCCGGTGGCGGCCCCCGGCCCGGCGCGATGATCAGGCCGACGGATCACGATCGGTTGAGGTGGTTTCGTCCGCCTGCTGCTCGGCGAACCGGCGGCGCAATCCGAAGAAATAGTCGAATCCACTGATCAAGGTGACCAGAACAGCCAGGTAGACCAGTGCGTCGACCGCCGGCGGAGCAGGGTTGAAAGCGATCAGGGCAAATACCGCCGCGATCTGCAGCACCGTCTTGACCTTGCCCATCCAGCTGGCGGCGATCACCACGCCCCGGTCGGCGGCGACCGAGCGCAGCCCGGTCACCGCGAACTCGCGGGCGATGATCACCATCGCGACCCAGGCCGGCAGGCGGTTGAGCGATACCAGCGAAACCAGGGCCGCCGTGACCAGCAGTTTGTCGGCGAGCGGGTCCATCAGCTTGCCGAAGGTCGTGACCGAGTCCCTCGAGCGGGCGATGTAGCCGTCGAGACCGTCGGTCAGGGCGGCCAGAGCGAACACGATCGCGGCCAGGGTGTCGCCGTTGGGGGTACCGTCCAGCAGGGCGACGACCACCACCGGTACCGCGAGGATCCGGAGGATGGTCAGAAAATTGGGGATGTTCAGGGGAAACAGCGGATCTCCCCGGGGGAGCCGGCCGGGGTCGGCCTACTCCTCGGTCTTATTCTCTTTTTCGCCGAGTTCCGGCTTGTCGGCCTTGTCATCGTCGCCTCCGCCCAGCGATCCGCGGAAGTTCCGAAAACCCTCGCCGAGTGACTTGGCCGCGGCCGGGATCCGCTTCGGCCCGAGGATCAGGACCGCTATGGCCAGGACGATCAACAGTTCGGGCACGCCGATCTGAGGCAGGAAGCCGAAAGGCGTCATCGGGCCGGGTGTGATTCGTCAGTGGTCACTGAGTACCTAGTGTACGGATCATGGGTCAGGCCACCCCGGGGGAAGACCTCGCCGAACTCGAAGGTGCAATCACCTCATGTCGACGCTGCCCGCGACTGGTCGAGTGGCGTGAGGGCGTGGCGGCCGACCCGCCCCGTCGCTTCCGGGGCGAGCCTTACTGGGCGCGGCCGGTCCCCGGCTTCGGCGACCCGGCAGCTTCGATTCTGATCGTCGGGCTCGCACCGGCCGCCCACGGCGCCAACCGCACCGGACGGATGTTCACCGGGGACCGCTCCGGTGACTGGCTCTACGCCGCGCTCCACCGGGCCGGCCTGGCCAGCCGGCCGACCAGCGTCGATACCGGGGACGGCCTGACGCTGAACGGGGTTTTCATAACCGCCGTGGTGCGGTGCGCACCGCCGGCCAACCGGCCATCGGTAGGAGAACGCGACAACTGCCTGCCCTGGCTCGAGGCCGAGTTCCGGCTCTTCCGCAGCGCGGGCGTGCTGGTCGCCCTGGGGTCGTTCGCCTGGGACGGGGCGCTCCGCGCGACCCGGGCGGTCGGGGGCGAAGTGCCGCGGCCGAAGCCCCGATTCGGCCACTGTGAGGAAACGGCGATCGCTGGGCGGACCATGGTCGGCAGCTACCACCCCAGCCAGCAGAACACTTTCACCGGCCGCCTGACCGAGCCGATGCTGGACCGGGTGTTCGCCCGGGCAAAGGAACTTGCCGGCCTATAGCGCCCGGACCGCCGGGGCCCGCGTGTAACAATGGGGCCATGGAGGCAGGGGACGGGACTTCCACCACAACCGGGCGAACCCGGGCGAGGCTGCGCCGGATCACGGGGGTGGCGGCAGGAACCCGACTGCGCCGGGCTGGGAGCCTGGCCGTCCTGACTGCGGCCGCGCTGCTTTTCGGCGTGGCCCCGGTGGTCGGAGACGGCCTGAACCGGGTGGCAACACCTTCCTCCCTGGAGGCGCCGGCGACCCGGGTGGCGACGTCGGCCCAGGAGAGCGCGGCCGGACCCTTGCTGAACCGCGACGCGGTTTCGGCGACCGCCGCGGCTGCGAACAAAAAGAGCAAGCGGGTATCGCTCGAGTCCAGGGTGACCGACGAGCCGATCGTGACCGAGGAGAACAGGGGCAGCTATGTCGGGGTCAAGTGCCCCAAGAGCTCCAAGGCGATCTCGGGCGGAGTCCTCAACAAATACATCAACCTGCTGATCTCGTCTTCGGCACCGAATCACCCGATCTCGGGCAAGTACACCCCGCACACCTGGTGGCTGACCGTGACCAACGCCAACGTCGACGGTCAGGGCGGCTCGCTCCCCTGGCGGGGCGTGGTCAACTGCCTCAAGCCGGTGACGCTGAAGAAGTAGGGCTCAGCCGTCGGTCCCGGGCGCCGACTCCGCCAGAACCTGCCGTTCGAGCCGATCCCGTTTTCGCTGATAAGGGTCATACCGCAACCCGATCCAGGAGAGCAGAGCCCAGCCCCCCACCAGCAGCGAGAGCGGGATCGCGATCAGGAAGTAGGCGGCGGTGAAAAGGCCGGACTTGACGGTGAGATCAATGTCCCACTCGAAACCCTCTCTGAGCAGGCCGCGGCTCCGGCAATGCCACACCATCAGGGCCATGGTCAGAGTGACCAGCGACATGTT
Organism: Thermoleophilia bacterium; assembly: GCA_016649615.1. Classification (GTDB taxonomy): domain Bacteria; phylum Actinomycetota; class Thermoleophilia; order Solirubrobacterales; family 70-9; genus 67-14. Next base: position 781 of record JAENXK010000090.1, on the reverse strand, counting down.
GAGCGAATAGAGCGCGATCCCGGCGGGGTAGCTGCCGTACTCCCCGATCAGCTGGCTGGTGAACGGGATCAGCACGAGCCAGAGCAGGTAGACCACGTTGAGCAGCATCAGTCCCCGGTCGAACTCCCTGACCTGGCGCATGAAGCGGTGGTGAGACATCCAGAAAAAAGCGATCACCAGGAAGCTCAATATGTAGGCGAGCAGGTCGCCCGACTGGTCGGCCACACCCTGCCAGAGGGCCGATGAGGAGCTGACATCCGCCGGGACTTCGATCTGCAGGACGAGGAGCGTGGCCGCGATCGCGAAAACGCCGTCGGTGAAAGCCAGGATCCGTGACAGGTCGCGGCCCCGCTCGAGGTCACCCAGATTGCGGCGCTTCTTCACGGATCGATCTTGGCAACCGTCCCGGACGATCCGGCCGGGCCGGAGGACCCTCCCTACAATGCCCTCAGCGCCGACGTAGCTCAGTTGGTAGAGCACTTCACTCGTAATGAAGGGGTCAGCGGTTCGATTCCGCTCGTCGGCTCTTCCCGGCTAGTTCGGGATACGAAGATTCAGCGCCGCCGGCGGAAGATCATCGAATCGGTGGACCTTCCCAGCCTCGGCATCGATCTCACCAACGAAGAGCTCCTCCAGGGAGTCAGGAAAGAGCAGAAGAAGGACCTCGAAGAGATCCGGGAGTAAACCGCTCCGGCGGTCCACGGGTCCCGGTAGGGTCAGGATATGCAGACCTCCCCTTTTTCGGTTTTCGGCATTTCCGGCAGCCTCAGGCAATCGTCTT
>JAENXK010000015.1 GCA_016649615.1 Thermoleophilia bacterium | reverse complement strand
TCGATCGAGGTAGCACTTCTGACTACGCTGCTGGCGCTGGTGACCGCCTGGCCGGCGGCCCGGGTCCTCGGCGAGCGTCGCCTGCGCCACCCGGCTCCGGTCATTCTCATCCTGGCCGCACCGCTGCTGGTGCCGCCCCTCGCCACCGGAGTCGGCCTGACCGAGTGGTTCGTCCGACTGGGGCTGATCGATTCGCTGGCCGGCCTGGTCCTGGTCCACCTGGTCTTCGTCCTGCCGTACGCGATCCTTGTTCTCTCCGCCGGATTCGGACCCCGGCTTCGCGGGCTCGAGGAGATGAGTCGCTCGCTCGGCGTGGGGCCGGTCGAGCGCCTGCTTCATGTCACTCTGCCGAACGTGAGGCCGACCCTGGCCGCGGCCGCCCTGCTGGCCTTCCTCGTCTCCTGGGCGCAATACGGGAGTTCGCTCGCGATCGCCGCCGGCCGCCCCACGCTGCCGGTCGTCCTGCTGCCGTACGTCGGCAGTGATCCCCAGGTGGCCGCTTCGCTCTCGCTGCTCTTCCTGGCTCCGGCATTGCTGGCCCTCGGTCTGGCGGTTCGCGCCGGAAGGACAGGCTGATTTGGCGCCGGCCGAAGAACCGAGTTGCGGCCCGTCGGGTCGAAATCAGCATGAGAGCGGCCGGGGCAGCCGGATGAACGCGGCAGGAGTGGGTAGATGAGGGTCGCCGATGCGATCAGGAGGCTGCGCGCGCTCGAGCAGAAGACCCGGCCCGAGCCTCCGGAGCTGGAGGCCGCCCTAGAGCGGCGGTGGGCACAACTGCCCGAGGCGATTCGTGGCCCGAGTCAGATGCTCGGCCGGCGGTCGACCGGCTGCGAGGGCACTCACGGGGTATTTCCGCGCTGCGACCTCGCCTGTACCCCCTGCTATCACTCACGCGATTCGAACCGCGTTCGGACCGACGGTGATCACACCGCCCGGGAGATCGGCTCGCAGATGAAGAATGCCCGCGAGATCCGGGGCCCGGGGGTTCACGCCCAGCTGATCGGCGGTGAGGTCACGCTGCTCGGCCCCGAGGCGCATGCCGGAGCGCTCCGGCAGATGATCGAACACGACCGCAAGCCGATGTCGATGACCCACGGCGACTTCGACTACGAGTATCTGGAAACCCTGGCGCTTGACCCGGAGACCGGGCGGCCCCGGTTTTCCCACCTCAGTTTCGCCGGGCACTTCGACACGACCATGCATGGGCGGCGAGGCATCAAGCGGGCCCGGTCAGAGGCCGAGCTGAATCCTTACCGACGCCGGTTCTGCGAGTTGTTCGCCCGGCTCGAACGCGAGCACGGTGTTACCAGCTACCTGGCCCACAACATGACGGTCACGCCCCGCAACGTCGAGCAGATCCCGGCGCTGATCCGCGACTGCCGGGGCATGGGTTTTCGCATGTTCAGCTTCCAGCCGGCCGCGCACGTCGGCAATCCGAGTCGGTGGAAGGACAGGTTCAGGGTCCAGACCGACGACGAGATCTGGGAGCGGATCGAGCGGGGCGTGGGCGCCCGTCTCCACTACCGGGCCATGCAGTGGGGGGACCCCCGCTGCAACCGCACCGCCCACGGCGGGTTTTCCGGGGACCGCTACTGGACACTTTTCGATCAGGATGACCCGCGTGACATCCGTATGCGAGACTTGTTCATGGCCGCGGCAGGAGGGATGGATTTCGCCTCATCGAAGCCGCTCCTGTTCACCCGGCTCCTGCGTGCCCTCGCCCGGGAGCCTCGCGCGCTGTTCGCGGCGGTTCCTTTCGCCTTCCGGCTGGCCGGCCGCATGGGCGGGCCGGTCCGGATCATTCACCGCCGTCCGACGGCGGTGACCGTGGTCATGCACAACTTCATGGATGCCTCGGTCGTGAAACCGGCCTGGGACGGACTCGAACGCGGCGAGATCAGCGATGAGCCCGAGATACGGGCTGCTCAGGAAAGACTGCAGGGTTGCGCCTACGGGATGTCTCACCCCGAAGATGACCGGATGGTTCCGGCCTGCGTCCAGCACGCGGTGCTCGACCCGGCCGAGAACCTGGCCCTGGCCCGGCTGCTTCCGCTTCACGAATCGGGGAGCGATGCCGAGGCCGGCGATCGCCCGGTAGCCACGGAAGGGTCCGGGACTCGCGATCCGGCCGGCAAGGTGACGCGTGCTTGACGCAGCCCTGAGACCCAGGCTGGCGCCGGCGTTCGACGTGGCCGCCCGTTCGGCTGACCGGGCCGGGGTTTCGCCCGCCATGGTGACCGCGCTCGGCCTGGTGGTCGGTCTCGGTGCCTGTGTGGCGGCGGCCTTCGGGGCCTGGTGGATCGCGCTCGCAGCGTTGCTGGGAAACCGGGCTCTCGACGGGCTCGACGGAGTCCTGGCCCGCCGACAGGAGACGGCTTCGGATCTAGGCGGCTTCATGGACTTCCTTGCCGACTTCGTGGTCTACGGCGGATTCGTCTGCGGGGTGGCGATAGCCGTCCCGGATGCCCGGGTCGCCTGCGTCTTTCTGCTCGCTGTCTACCTGCTCAACAATGTCGCCCTGCTCTCCTTCAGTGCCCTGGTCGAGAAACGGGGACTCGACCACGGCGACGAACGCTCTCTGCGCTTCACCGGTGGATTGACCGAAGGCACCGAGACAATTGTCGCCTACTCCGCATTCTGCTTCTGGCCGGCGCGGGCGGCCGTGATCGCCTGGGTTTTCGGCGCGATGGTTGCGGTAACCGTGGTCCAGCGGGTTGCCCTCGCGGTCAGGGAGCTCCGGTGACCGCCGAGCTCGAAGAGATCGTGTTGGCCGCAGGTGTGCTCGGGCCGATCGCCTTTGTCATGGCTTATGCCCTGCTGACGGTCGGTCTGGTGCCGGGCTCGGTCGCCACGATTGCCGGGGGAGCTCTTTTCGGTCCGTTCTGGGGAACGATCCTGGTTCTGGCCGGGGCATCCCTGGGGGCGATCGCCGCCTTTGCGATTGCCCGCCGGGCCGGGCGGGAGCGGGTCAAGCGGCGACTGGGGAAGCGATTGGCCCGTTTCGACGAACGGCTTACGGGATCCGGATTCCTCGCCGTGCTGGTGGTCAGGCTGGTCCCGGTCGCCCCGTTCAACCTGACCAACTACGCGTTCGGCGTTTCCGGGGTACACCCTCGCGACTACACGAGCGCGACGGTGATCGGCATCGTGCCCGGCACGATCGCTTTCGTGGCGCTCGGCAGCTCGCTCGGCAACCCCGGCTCGCCCGGCTTCTTCGTCTCGATCGCGGCGGTCGCCGCGCTCGTTGTCGTGGTACCGCTGGTTGAACGCCGCCTGCGCGGCCGGCCGCAGACAGTTGGTGGCGGGCGACCGGAGGTCCGGGATCCGACGGAATCCGATGCCCGGGTGGCGGGGCCGGAGCAACCGGCCGGAGGGCGGCCATGACCGGGTTGGCATTGCCGGTTCCGGGATTTGAATCCCTCGCTATGCCGGGCGCGGGCCGGGCTGCTGTTAGCCTCCGGCCGGTGAAGGAAGATCCGGACGCGGGGCTGGTCAAAAGGGCCCAGGCGGGCGACGAAGCGGCCTTCGAGGCACTGGTTCGACGCCATGCCGACAGCCTCTACAGCGTGGTCGCGCGTCTGCTCGGGCGCGGTGAAGAAACTGAGGAGGTTGTTCAGGAGGCCTTTATCCGGGCCTGGCGGTCGATCGATCGCTTCAAGGGCGATGCGAAATTCTTCACATGGCTTTACCGGATCGGGGTCAACGAGTCCCGCCGCAGGGCCGAACAGGTCGGCCGTCATCGCGAGCGGACCGCCCGTTCGATTAACGCCGATTCGGGCTTCGAAATCTCCGACAGCTCGCAGGCCCCCGGAGTCAAGGCCGAGCAGGCCGAGCTCCGGCGCGCCCTGAAACAGGCCGTCCTCGACCTGCCACCCGATCTCAGGTTGCCTCTTGTCCTGCGTGACATAGAAGGTTTGAGCACCGCCGAAGCGGCGGCCGTGATGGAACTCGGTGAGCCGGCCTTCAAGAGCCGCCTTCACCGGGCCCGGTTGCGGGTCCGAAAGTCGATCGCCGGCCTGACCGGAAAGGGGGAGGAGTGAATCCTCTGAAGAAGATGGTCACGATGCCCTGGTTCATGCGCGAGCACCGCTGGACCAGGGCGCATCTATCCGAGCACCTTGACGGTGAACTGCCTCCCGAAGAGACGGAGCGGGCTCGCCGGCACCTGCATGACTGCTCGAGCTGCCGCAAGCTGCTGGCGGCGCTGCGGCGTACAGTCTCGGGGCTCGGCGGCCTGCGGGAGCCGCCTCCGCCGGATGTTGCCGAGCGGGTCGTCTCGAGAATGAACAAGGAGCCGTGAAGCCGGCTTCTCGCGGGCCCGGTCCCGCTTCGGGACCCGGCGCCGTGGCCAGGGCCCGCGAGTGGACGACGATGCTGGCCTCCGGGGTCGGCCCCCGGCGTCCCTGCTCGGACGCCGAGCGGGAAGGAGCCGAGGCGCTGCGGGAACGGCTGCTCGAATCCGGGCTGGCAGGGGTGGATCTGACCGGGTTCAGGTCCCGCGCTTCGTTCGGTTCGCTTTACGGACCGGTTCTGGCCGCCGCTGCGTCAGCCGGCCTGGTCGGGCGGCTCTCCCCGCGCCTCGGCACCGGGCTTTCGCTGGCCGCGCTGGCGGCCGGATTCGACGAGGGCCGCTTCGGCCGAATTGGCGAATCCCGCCTGACCTGTCACGGGGAGAGCCGCAACCTGGTGGCCACGATCGAGCCGAAGGGAGAGGTCGTGCGGACGCTCTGTCTTGTGTCCCATCTCGACAGTTCGCGTAGCGGGCTGATGTTTCACCCCTCGGTGACTCCTTATCTCGGCAGGCTCTCCGGCCTGGTCGGGGCGGCACTGGGCATTCAGGCGCTCGACCCGGTTCTCGGCCGACACCGGGCAGGCCGGGGTCTGGTCGGGGCGGCCCGCCTGCTCTGCGGGCTGGGAGCCGCCCTGATGCTCGAAAGGGAAATTCGCGGGGAAGACGTGCCCGGCGCCAACGACAACGCTTCCGGCGCGGCGGTCTCCGGCGTACTGGCTTCGGAGGTCGCCGTGGAACCGCTGAAGGGGACCCGTCTGGTTCTGCTGGTCACCGGCAGCGAGGAGTCGGGCGTGCTCGGGATGCGATCGTTCCTGCGCACGACCAAGACCTCCGGCTGGCTGTTTCTGAACTTCGACGGGGTCGGCGGAGACGCCCCGCTCCGTTACCTCGAGCGCGAAGGCAACGCTATGCAGAGCTGGCCGGCCGATTCCGGGATACTGGAAGTGATGAGGAGAATCGAACGAGAGCGACCCGATCTCGGACTAAGTCCGATTGCGCTCGGTTCGGGCCTGCCCTATGACTCGACCCCGGTCCTGGTGCGTGGCGGGCGCGCGGCCACCCTGGGCGTTCAGGCGGAGAGCATCCCCGACTACCACGCTCCGACCGATACGGCCGACCGGATCAGTGACCGGTCCCTGGGCCGGGCTATCGAGGTCGGACGCGCAGTGATCGCGGCAGTCGACCGCGGCGAGGCGGACGGTCGACCGTGAGCAATGGCGGCGGCGAAGTTCCACCGAACCTTCTCCTGATCATCACCGACCAGCAGCGCCGGCCGCAGCACTGGCCGGACGATCCCGAGTGGCTCGAGAAGCTGACTCCGGCCGATGCCGAGATCAGCCGGACCGGGGTCACCTTCACCGAGACCTGCGCCGCAAGCTGTATGTGCTCGCCGAGCCGGGCGTCGCTTCTGACCGGTCGCTGGCCGGACGAGCACGGCGTCAAATTGACCCTGACCCAGGGGGGTGCGAAGGCAAACCCGCGGCATGCCCACTGGAGCGTCCGGGGCGCGTTCGCCGCGGTGAGAAACGGGGAACTGTCGGCGGCCGACGCTTTCGGCACGGTGGCAAAAGGCGCGGTACGCCGCCCGGACGGCGGCGACGAGGAACGCGACCTCGATCCGGCCACGCCCAACATCGCCACGGTCCTGAAACGGGCCGGATACCGCACGGTGCTGAAAGGCAAATGGCATCTCAGTCAGCCGGTGGACGGCGACTGGGGCCCGGGTGACACCGATCACCTGGCCGACAGCTACGGGCTGCACGACTGGGAGCCTCCCGATGCCGGCGAGAACATTGAGGCATCTCATTTCGGGGGCGGCAGCGGGGCCGGAAGAAGCAGGCAGGGCTTTGACGAGGACTTCACCCGCCAGGCCGAGCGCTTCCTGGCCGATCCCCCGCCCGAGCCCTGGGCCCTGATTTTCTCACTGGTCAACCCGCATGACGTACTCGGGTACCCGTCCACTTTTGAACAGGGCGGCTACGACCGCTCCGAATGGGCGGATCTGGGCGAGATCGATCTGCCGGAGTCAGCTGGCGAAAACCTTGCCTCCAAGCCACGGGTGCAGGCGACGATTAAGCTCGGCCAGGCCGCCTTTCTCGGGGGGTTGAACGGCGACGAGGAGAAGCTCGACTACTGCCGCTTCTACGCCCACCTGCAGCGCCTCGTCGACGAAAAGGTCGGCCGGATCCTGGCCGCGCTAGGTGACCCGGAAGACGATGAGTCGCTCCGCTCGAAGACGGTGATTGTCAGGACTTCCGACCATGGCGAGATGGGCATGTCGCACGGCGGGCTCAGACAGAAGATGTTCAACGCCTACGACGAGACGATCAACGTGCCACTGGTGATCTCGAACCCGATCCTGTTCTCCGAGCCGGCGGCCAGTGAGGCTCCGGCTTCGCTCTGCGACATCCTGCCGACCCTCGCATCGATCGCTGGGGTCGACACATCGGGCGACGGGGTGAGGGGCCGGGATCTGACGCCGGTGCTGGCCGCTGAATCGAAGCCCGACCGGAACCGGCTGGCCTCGTCAGGGCTCGCCTGGTCGGCGGTGAGTGAACACCCGGAGCCGGCCCGGTCGGTCCAGGAATTCTCCTACTTCACGTTTGACGACCACCAGTCCGGCACCGCCTACAGGGACGTGGTCGCCCGGCCGAACCAGATCCGGGCGGTGAGGTCGCCGGAGGCGATGTACGCGGTGTACCTGGACGAGTCCGGCGGGAAGGACCCGGAGTACGAGTTGTACGACATGAAGGCGGATCCGGATCAGATCCGCAACCTGGTTGACCGGGATTCGGGAGAGGTCATCGATTCCGGGTACCAGGACCTCCTGGAGCGGACGCGGACGGCTCTGGAAGAAGCTGGCGCAAGGTAGTGGCTGACCGACAACTCCACGACGGCCACGGAAGGCGCATCAGCGACCTGCGGGTCTCGGTCACTGATCGCTGCAACTTCCGCTGCCAGTACTGCATGCCCGCGGAAGGCCTGGACTGGCTGGATCGGGAGGAGATCCTCACCTTCGAGGAGATCACGCGACTGGTATCGATCTTCGCCGGGATGGGGATCGAAGACCTCCGCCTGACAGGAGGCGAGCCGCTGGTCAGGAAGCAGTTTCCGGACCTGCTCGGGATGCTGGCGGCCGTCGAGGGAATCAGTGATCTGTCGCTGACCACCAACGGCTACCTGCTCGGGCGTGATGCCGCGGCGCTGGTTTCGGCCGGAATCCAGCGGGTCAACGTTTCGATCGACTCACTCCAGCGTGACCGCTTCTTCCAGATGACCCGGCGCGATGCCCTGCCCCGGGTTCTCGACGGACTGGAGGCGCTCGCCGCCCACCCTGAAGTCGACCCGATAAAGGTCAACGCGGTTGCGATTCGGGACTTCACCGAGGACGAGGTCGGGCGGTTCTGCGAGTTCGCCCGCTCGACGCGGTACCAGGTCCGGTTCATCGAGTTCATGCCGCTCGACGGGGACCGCTCGTGGGTTCCGGAATCTGTGCTGGCCGGTGAACAGCTGCGGAAGATGGTTGCCGCGATCCACCCGATCGAGGAACTCCCGCGCGAGCCCTCGGCCACCGCCAGGGTCTTCCGGTTCACCGACGGGAGAGGAGAGATCGGCTTCATCAACCCGGTCTCCGAACCGTTCTGCTCCGACTGCAACCGGATCCGGCTGACCGCCGAAGGCAAGCTGCGAACCTGCCTGTTCTCGATGAGCGAGACCGATCTGCGGGAGCCGCTGAGGAGCGGGGCCGATGACGCCGAGATCGACGGGATCATCCGGGAAGCTGTCTGGCGAAAAGAGCTGAAGCACCGGGTCAACGAACCCGGCTTCCAGCAGCCGCCCCGCACGATGAGCGCGATCGGCGGCTGAGACCGGAGCATCACCGTGTCCGCCGATACGGGGAAGAACAGATGGATGACGGATTGTCCGCGATGGGGCGATCGTGTGACGGTACGCTTGAGACCCTCCGGATGACCGAATTCACTGCCCTCAAACTGGAAGCCACGTCGCCCCTCGCCCGGATCACTCTGACCCGGCCCGAGCGCCTCAATGCGCTCAGTCCGACAGCGCTCCGGGAGTTGACCGCGGCCGCCGGCGTGCTTGCCGAGACCCCGGACCTGAAAGTAGTGATCGTCGGCGGGGAGGGCCGGGCATTCTCTGCCGGATTCGACCTTGATGCGGCCGGGACCGCGGATCCTTCATCGTCGACGATCGACCTCGGCAGACAGATGGCCGAAGCGGTGGGCGCGATCCCGGCGCTCACCATCGCCAGGATCCACGGTCACTGTGTCGGTGGCGCGCTTGTCCTCGCGGCAGCCTGCGACCTGCGGCTGGCAGCCGCCTCGACCCGGTTCTCGATCCCCGAGGTCGATCTGGGTATCCCGCTCGCCTGGGGCGGGATCCCGCGGCTGGTGCGAGAGCTCGGACCGGCGATGACCAAGGAACTCGTCCTGACTTGCCGTCCCTTCACGGCGGCCGAGGCACTATCGCTCGGCTTCCTCAACCAGGTCGTGGCTGACGACGATCTCGAGTCCGAGGTGGAGGCCCTGGCCGCCAGATTGGCGGAGAAGCCGGGGTTCCTGATCAGGCAGACCAAGCAGCTGGTCGACGCTTCGGTCGAGGAGGCCTACTCGACCCGCCAGAGCTTTCGCGACGCGGAAATCACGATGGCCGCGCTGGCTGACGAGGAGTCACGAGCCGTGGCCAAGCGGTATCTGATGGAGCGCGGGCGCTAGACCATGTCCCGGTGAACGTCCGGCCGGAGGAGGTCGGGCGGTTCTGCGACTTCGCCCGCTCTGCCGGGTATCAGGTCCGGTTCATCGAGATCGTGCCGCTGCCGGACTCTCGCGCTTGGGTAGCTCTGCCTATATAGTGCCTAGGCAATGACCGATTTGAGTATTGGCGAGGCCGCCCGGCAACTGGGGGTCAGCACCGACACGGTCCGGCGCTGGGACCGGGCCGGCAAGATCAGGACGGGTCGCGATGAGCGAAACCGGAGACGGGTCCCGGTGAGTGAGGTCGAACGCCTGCGGGGCAGCCCCGGCCGGCACGAAACCGGTGACACATTTTCAGCCCGCAACCGGTTTGCGGGCGTCGTTCGCTCGGTCGAGGCCGACGGGGTGATGGCCCTGGTCGAGATCGAGGCGGGACCGCATCTGATCACCGCCGCGGTCACCCGGGACTCGGTAGAGGAACTCGGTCTGGCTCCGGGCGTGAAGGCCACCGCCATGGTCAAGGCAACCTCGGTCATGATCGACCGCGGCGATTCGGGTGACTAGGCGCAGGAAGGTTCACAGATCCCCGGGTCCGGTCATCCGGGTTCTGTTCGCCTCCCTGCTGGTCGGCCTGGGCGGCATGGGGATCGCTGCCTGCGGGACCGGTGGTGGGGACGACCGGCCGCGACTCACGGTTCTGGCCGCCTCTTCGCTCCAGACCGCGCTGGCCGACTATGCCGGGACGCTGCCGCCGACGCAGGTCCGCCAGTCGTTCGCCGGATCCGACCTGCTGGCGGTCCAGATCCGGCAGGGAGCCAGACCGGACGTTTATGTCGCGGCCGATACTGCGCTTCCGAGGCGGCTCCACCGGGAAGGGCTGCTCGAGCGGCCGCGGGTTTTCGCCTCCAACCGACTCGTGATCGCGGCACCGGCCGGTAGCGGGATCGACGGCCTCGCCGATCTGACCGCTCCGGACCGCTCGGTGATTCTCGGCGACTCCAGCGTCCCGGTCGGCATCTATTCCGACAGGCTGCTGGCCGAACTCGCGCCGGAAGAGCGGGAAAAGATCCTCGCCAACACCGCTTCACGCGAACCGGAGGCTGGTTCGATCACCGCCAAACTGGTCCGGGGGGCCGCCGACGCCGGGATCGTCTACCGGACCGATGTGCGCGCTGTCGGGGGCCTCCTCGAGGCGATCCCGATCCCGGGAAAAATTCAGCCTCGCATCGCCTACGCGGGCGCGGTGGTCAGAGGGGCCCCCGAGCCGGACCTCGCCCGCCGGTACCTGAACGGCCTCACAGGGGGTGAGGGAGCGGTGCGGCTGGGGCAGGCCGGGTTTCTGCCGCCGGGCGGGTGAGCCTCGGCTCCTGGTTCGGGCGGATCGCCTTCCTGGCGCTTGCCGTGACACTGCTCTTCCTGACCCTGCCGACCGTCGCGATCTTCGCCGACACTACTCCGGCCCAGCTGATCGCCGCCCTGGGTGAGCCGGTTGTACTCGACGCACTCTGGCTCAGCCTCCGGACCACCGTGGTGGCGGTGCTGGTGATCATCGTGGTCGGCACCCCGGCGGCCTACTTCCTGGCCAGGAGGGATTTCCCCGGCCGTTCTTTCGCCCTCACCCTGATTGAGCTTCCTCTGGTCATGCCCCCGGCAGTCGCCGGCATCGCCCTTCTTGCCGCCTTCGGACCGCAGGGGATATTCGGAGTCTGGATCAGTGATGCCGGGATCGAGTTGGTGCTGCAGACCGCCGGCGTGATCGTCGCTCTCATCTTCGTCGCTGCGCCCTTTTACCTCCGTCAGGCGGTCGCCGCTTTCGCCTCTCTCGACCGCGGCCGGCTCGAGGCGTCACGCACTCTCGGGGCCGGGCCGTTTCGGACTTTCGTCTCGGTGGCGGTACCCGGGGCGCGCCCCGGACTTTCATCCGGCCTGGCCCTGGCCTGGGGCCGGGCTCTGGGCGAGTTCGGAGCGACCCTGATGTTTGCCGGGTCGCTCCAGGGAGTGACTCAGACCGCACCGCTGGCAATCTTCTCGCGGTTCTCCGACCCGGATGGTTTCACCGCCGCGCTGGCGATCTCGGCTGTGCTTATCGCCGTCGCGGCGCTGATCCTGCTCTCGGTGAAGCTTTTCGGCGCCGACCGCGGGCTCGATCGGGCGGGCTCGTGAGCACCGTCTCCCCGGCCGGTTCCGACCGGAAATCAGACGGGCGGCTCGAGGTTTCGGTGCTGTCCCGGCTGCGCGATTTCTCGTTCGACGCCGGGTTCCGGGTCGAGCCCGGCGAGCGGCTCGCGATCGTCGGACCGTCCGGTGCCGGCAAAACGACCCTGCTCAGACTGATAGCCGGGCTGCGGCGCCCGGACCGCGGGCGGATCACGCTCGGTCCGGACCCGCTTTTCGATTCCGAGAAGGGAGTCGACCTGGTTCCGGAGCGGCGGCGCTGCGGCTACCTGTTCCAGGACTACGCGTTGTTCCCGGGAATGAAATCCTGGCGAAACGTCGCTTACGGAATGCGATCCCGGCCGCGAGCGGCCCGACGCCGCCGCGCGGTGGAACTGCTCGCCAGGTTCGGGGCGGACGGACTCGCCGGGGAGATTCCGGAGACACTTTCTGGTGGGGAGCGGCAGCGCGTGGCGCTGGCCCGGACCCTGGCATCCGATCCTCGAATTCTGTTGTTTGACGAACCGCTCTCGGCCCTGGATCCGGCCACCCGGGCGAACTCGATGCAGCAGCTCGATCTGGCGCTGTCGGAGTCGGGCGGGCCGGCGGTGATCGTGACCCACTCCTTCGACGAGGCGGCGGTGCTCGGTGACCGGATCGCCGTGCTCGACCGGGGCGAGATCGTTCAGACCGGGAGCCCGGCCGACATCTCGGCCCGCCCCGAATCCCGTTTCGTGGCCGACCTCACCGGCGCGGCGGTGATCGAAGGGGAGGTCACCGGAACCGAACGCGGCCTGACCGTTGTCGCGGCCGATGGAGGGGGGACGCTTCGAAGCGTCGACCGGGCGAGCGGCAGGGTCGCGGTCAGTGTCTTTCCGTGGGAGATTTCGCTCGAGATGCCGGGGGAGACGCCTCGGGATTCGGCCCTCAACCGGCTCGCCGGGAAAGTGAGATCAGTCACGCCGATCGGCAACCGGGCCAGGGTCGGCCTGGTGATTCCGCAGCCGGTGACTGCCGAAATCACGGCGCGGTCGGCTGAAGCCATGGGAATCTGCCCCGGAATGGATTTGACCGCCGCCTGGAAAGCGACGGCGACCAGGTTGATCGCCCGTGGCCCTCACAACTCTGAGCAGTCATGATCAGAACGTCCCGTTATCCGCCGACGAACCAAGGAGGCATTTGTGACCCGTGACGAGTGGATCGAGAAATTTTCCGAGCTGACCGGCGTGCAGCCCCCGACCCCGGAGCAGGTCGAGGCGATCCTCGAGCTGGCCGGAGTCGCCGCTCACGCCTCCGAGAGGACGGCGGCACCGGTCGCCTGCTGGATGGCCGGGCAGACCGACCTGCCCGTGGCGGAGTGGATCCCGGTTGCCAGGGGCGTCGAGTAGACCCGACCGGCGGTCACCCGCCGAGCAGGGCGGTCACCCGCCGGAGGTCTTCCGGCGTATTGACGTTGGCGAACATCTCGGCCGGGTCGCCGAAGGGCGCCAGCTCCTCTTCGCCGACGATCCGCGGATCGAGCGAAACGACCAGGTCCTTCAGCGAAACCGCGGCTTCGAGCCCGGCCCGGAGGGCCGGCAGGATCTCGGGGCGATAGAGGGCGGCAAGCGGCTGAAGGTGGCCTTCGGCCAGCGGTACGACCACCGGTCCGGACTGGCCGGCGAGCCACCGGAGCAGTTCCGGGCCGATCAGCGGCAAGTCGCATCCGAGCACCAGGACGGGGCGGTCCCTGCCGACTTCGAGGGCGGCGACAACTCCGGCTAGTGGGTGACGGGGAAGATCGGGCTCGATCACGATTTCGCGATCGATCGGGGGGAGCGGGGAGTCGGCCTTGGCGACCACGATCGTGGCGAGCCCGGCCTGATCCGCCGCGCTCAGCGGATACTCGATCAGCGGCCGGCCGGCCAGCTCGGCCGTCGCCTTTGCGCCACCCAGCCGACTGGCCCGTCCTCCGGCCAGGACGGCGACGATCGCTTCGCGGGCACGCTGCTCGTTCCGGTTCTTGCGGGCTCTCACCGGGGCCAGTCTGGCACCTTCTCTCTATCCTCCCGGCGAAGGTGAAATGGTGGCCCCCCAAGCGCTGATCGAACTCGAAGCGGCACGCGCCGCGGTACTCGACCCGATCACTCCACTCGAATCGGAGGCCGTTGAGCTCGCCCGCTCCCTCGGGAGAAGGGTTGCGGGCCCGGTGAGGAGCACCGATCCGGTTCCGGCCTTCGACAACTCGGCGATGGACGGCTTCGCGGTCCGCTCCGCCGACACTACCGGCGCTCGCGGGGAGAGACCGGTCTGGCTTGAACTGGCCGGCGAGTCCCGGGCCGGCCATCCATCCGAGGCCGGTCTGGACCCCGGGCAGGCGATGACGATTTCGACCGGGGCGGTCATTCCGGAAGGGGCCGATTCGGTGGTACCGCTCGAAGACGCCGTTCGGGAAAAAGGCCGGGTCGGGATCGGGGTCGACCCGCCGCCCGGACTGCACATCAGGCGGCCCGGCGAGGATGTCGCGCCCGGTTCGGAGGTGATCTCTTCCGGAACAGTGATCGGCCCGGCGGAACAGGGGGTGTTGGCCTCGGTCGGCGCTGGAAGCGTGTCCTGCTATCGCCGTCCCCGGGTCGCGGTCCTGAGTAGCGGTGACGAGCTGATCGGTCCGGGTGATCCGATGCGGCCCGGGGCGGTGCGCAACTCCAATTCGTTCTCGATATCCGGACTGGTCCGGGAGTCCGGGGCAGAGGTCGTCCTCAACGAGATCGTCCGGGACGAACCGGCCGCGACCCGGGAAGCGATCGGGGCGGCGGTCGCGGCCGATCTCGTCGTGGTCTGCGGTGGGGTTTCGGTCGGTGAACACGATCACGTCAAGGGAGCGCTGATCGACCTCGGTTTCGAGCAGCGGTTCTGGCGGATCGCCCTGAAGCCCGGCAAGCCGACCTGGTTCGGCCGGCGCGGGGAGACTCTGGCATTCGGGCTTCCGGGCAATCCGGTCTCTGCGATGGTCACCTTTCTGCTGCTGGCACGTCCGGCGCTGACCGCCCTCGGTGGCGGTCTGCCCGACCGCCGGAGAATCCGGGCGCGCCTGGCGGCGGACCGCGCCCAGACGCCCGGTCGGACCGAAGCGGTCCGGTGCCGGATCGAGCCGGGCGAAGGGGGCTGGACGGCCGAGCCGACCGGCGCCCAGGGCTCCCACATCCTGACCTCGATGCTCGGAGCCGATGGCCTCGTCCTGGTGCCTCCGGGGGAGGGAACCATCGAGGCCGGCGAGACGGTCGAGGTGGAACTGATCGGGCATGGTTAGCATGGGTCAGATGAACCATCGGGTAAGACTGTTCGCCACGCTCAGGGAGCGGGCCGGTGCCGATTCGATCGAAATCGATCTGGCCGACGGGGCCACCGCCTCCGACGCCATGGCCGAGGTCGCCCGCTGTGCGGGGCTCGGTGACCTGTTTGAACGCCTTCCGGTACGACTAGCGGTGAACCGGATCTACGCAGCTCCCGAGATGGAACTCAACCCCGGGGACGAACTCGCCCTGGTACCTCCGATCAGTGGCGGGTCGGCTCCCCACGCAGTGGTCACCGAGCGGCCGCTCTCGCTTGAAACAGTGACCGCGGAGGTCGCCGGCCCGCGGGCCGGAGCGATAGTGACTTTCCAGGGCGTGACCCGCGAGGTCAGTCGTCTCGACTATGAGGCCTACGCCGAGATGGCCGAGCAGAAGATGACCGCGATCCTTTCCGAGTGCGTCAGCCGGCATCAATTGGAGGGGGCTGCGGCGGAACACCGGATCGGAGCGGTCCCCCTCGGCGAGCCCGGGGTGATCGTCGCCGCATCCGCGCCGCACCGTGAAGAGGCGTTTGCCGGCGCCCGCGAGGCGATCGACCGGATAAAGGCCGAAGCCCCGGTCTGGAAACGCGAGATTCCGGCGGGAGGTCCCCCTGAATGGGTCGAAGGTACGCCGGCTCCGCTGGAGAGTGCCTCGTCGCCGGTTGGGGGACTCGACGAGCCGGATTCCGCTTGCGGCCCGACTCCAGGCGTAAACCGCGTCCCGACATGAGCAGTGATCCGGTTCGGCTGACCCACCTCGACGGGAAAGGGCGGGCCCGCATGGTCGACGTCGGTGAGAAACCGGAGAGCGAGCGGGTCGCCCGGGCGCGGGCCAGGCTGACGATGTCGCCGGAAACGGCTGCCGCCGTCGAGACAGGCGGCGGACCGAAGGGAGAGGTTCTGGGCGTGGCCCGGCTGGCCGGGATCCAGGCGGCCAAGCAGACCGGAAATCTGATTCCGCTGGCTCATCCCATTCCGCTCACCTTTGCCGATGTCACGGCCCGGGTCGACGTGGAGGGCGGCCTGGTCGAGCTGATCGGCGAGGCCCGCACCGTCTCCCGCACCGGGGTCGAGATGGAGGCGATGGCGGCTTGTGCGGTGGCGGCTCTGACGGTCTACGACATGGTCAAGGGGGTTGAGCGCGGGGTGCGGATCGACGAGGTCGTCCTGCTGGAAAAGCGGGGCGGCCGGAGCGACTGGCGGCTGGCTGATCACGAGGGCGCCTGACCGATGGCGCACGCGGCCGTCATCACCGTCAGCAGTTCCAGGTCGACGGGGGATGGTGAGGACGAAAGCGGTGCCTGCCTGGCCGAATTTGCGAGAGGGCTCGGTGCCGAGGTCACCGGAAGGGAATTGGTCCCGGACGATCGGGGCCTGATCGAAGAGCGGCTGCGGTACTGGTGCGATGAGGCCGGGTGCGATCTCGTGCTGACGACGGGTGGCACCGGGTTCTCCACCGATGACCTCACCCCCGAAGCGACTCGGGCCGTGATCGATCGCGAAGCGCCCGGAATCGCCGAGGCGATGCGGTGCGCCTCGCGCGGGCACACGCCGCACTGGATGCTCTCCCGTGCGGTCGCCGGAACCCGTGGCACGACTTTGATCATCAATTTTCCGGGCAGCCCGAAAGCCGTGGTCGAAGCCGGTGAAGCGATCGCCGGGGCCATTCCCCACGCGCTGGACCTGCTCGCCGGGCGCTCCTCCCGGCACTGAGGCGGAAGCGGCCGGCGAGCACTCACCGTCAGACCGGATCTGGTTTCCACAATCCGCCTGTGCGAAACTTGTGCCGTGGACCTGCCCGATTCAGAACCCGACGTACTGAAGCAGCCGACCAGGGCCCGGATTTTCGCGTTGCTGGCGGAGCGCAGGGAGCCCACCGGGACCGAAGAGATTGCGACAGAGTTCGGACTTCACCCCAACGGCGTCCGTCGGCACCTCGAACAACTGAGTGAAGCCGGCCTGATCGACCGCCGCAAGCAGCGGGGAGGAACGGGCCGCCCCGGTGACCGCTGGTCGGTCGCCGCGGGTGCCAATCCGGGCGGCGATCGTCCCACCGCTTACGCCGATCTCGCCGACTGGCTGATCAGGGTCTTCCCGGCCGGCTCAGAGAACCTGGGCCAAGTCGAGCAGATGGGACGCAAGATCGGTCAGGAACTGGCCCCGCCGAAAAAGGAGGATTCGGCCGCCGCCTTTCGCGAGGTGATGGCCGCGCTCGGCTTCCGGCCGGAACTCGAGCAGGATGAGGGCGGGGGATTCAGCTGTTCGCTGGGCAACTGCCCATACCGCGAGGCGGCCGCCCGCAACCAGGACCTGGTCTGCGGCCTCCACCGCGGTATCACTGCCGGTCTGCTCGACAGGCTGGATCCCGATTCCGAGCTGGTCCGGTTCGAGCCGAAAGATCCCTTTGAAGCGGGATGTCTGGTCGAGGTAGAGTGACACCGGCAGGGTCGGCCCCGCCGATCTGATCGAATATCCGGCCCGGGAGAAGCAGCCGGCCGCCGTTTGAGGCAGTCGCCGTTGCGTCGCCAGTATTAGGTGAGCCGAAGTAATCCTGTATAAATCTCTCGGAGATGTCCCAGGCCGGTCGCGTGTCCGGATTCGATCAAGGAGTTTTCGTTGTTGCCAACTTTCATTATCGGTCTTCGCGAAGGCGTCGAGGCTTCGCTGATCGTCGGCATCGTCGCGGCGTTCCTGATGCAGGAGGGAAGGCGGGAGACCATGCGGTACGTCTGGGCCGGGGTCGGTCTGGCGGTGATGATCTGCCTGGCTGTCGGGCTCGGCCTGCAGGCACTCAGCCAGGAGTTGCCCCAGCGTCAACAGGAGATGCTGGAGGCCGCGATCGGGATCGGTGCAGTCGGCATCGTCACCTTCATGATCTTTTGGATGTGCCGCCACGCGCGCGAGATGAAGACTTCGCTCGAAGGCAGCGCAAGTTCGGCCCTGGCCGCGGGTTCCGCCTGGGCCCTGGTCGCAATGGCCTTCTTTGCCGTGTTGCGCGAGGGCATCGAGACCTCGGTCTTTCTTCTGGCGGTCTTCCAGGGAGCCAGTGACCCGTTCGTCGCCGGAGTCGGAGCTCTGCTCGGCATCATCGCTGCCGTCGCGATCGGTTACGGGATCTACCGCGGCGGCATCCGCCTCAATCTGGCCCGCTTTTTCAGACTGACCTCGGTTGTCCTCGTATTCCTCGCTGCGGGGCTGCTGGCGAACGTGGCACACAGTGCCTGGGAGGCCGGCCTGGTGACCAGCTTCCAGGAACAGTCGGTCGACCTTTCCTGGCTGGTCGTGCCCGGCACCTGGACCTCGGCCCTTCTGACCGGCATGCTCGGCCTGCAGCGAAGCATGACTCAGGCTCAGACTTTCGTCTACCTGCTCTACCTGGTGCCGATGCTGGCATATGTGCTCTGGCCCGAAGACTGGCGCCTGACCAGGCTCGCCGGGCGGCGGGACGCCGCCCACGGTGCCGGGCCCGCCCCCGGAGCCGCACCCTCCCATGGCGCCGCCGACGCCTGAGCTATTCCGTCAGGCCGACCCGCAAATCAAAGGAGCACTGAATGATCCTCTCCCATCTGAATGATCCGGCCGGTCCGCCCCGGATCCTGCTGATTTCCCTGGCGCTGATCATCTCCGGGTTCGTGCTGGCGGCCTGTGGGTCCGACGACTCCGACAGTGACCCAGCGGCCGAGAGTGTTGCCGTGACGATTACCGACAGCGGCTGTTCGCCGACCGATCTCAAGACGGTATCGGGCTCGACCACCTTCGCCATTGACAACAAGGACAGCGAGGTCAATAACGAGTTCGAGATTCTGGACGGGGACAGCGTGCTGGCCGAGCGCGAGAACCTGGTCCCCGGACTCAGCTCCGAAGTAACGGTCGACCTCGATCCGGGCACGTACGACATCGTCTGTGGCAATCCCGGTGACCGCGAGCCGACCGGCAAGCTGGTCGTCTCCGGATCCGGCGGGTGATCCCTGCTCCGCGGCGACCGCGGACCACTCAGCCGGGAAGGTCGCGGCGATCGAATAGCAGGGCCCCGATCGCTGACAGCAGCACCGCCACGCCGGTGACCCCGAGGAAGGCGACGGGGTCGATGCCGTCCTCGATCGCCATCCCGTAGTACCGGAAGACCGATGCGTAGCGCAGCGGGTCAAGATCGGGGGCGAGCCTGCCGATCACGTCGACGACGTACATCAGCACCAGCAGGCCCGCGGTCAGCCCCGTGACGATCGCGGACTGGACCCGGAAGCCGGTGACGAGGATCGCGATCCCGGCGAAAAAAAGCGCCAGGGGCAGCATGTTGATCATTCCCGCAGCCGAGTCCCCGAGCGAGAGACCAACCCCCAGGGCGATCGCCATGATCCTGGTGATCGCAGCCGCGGCCAGCATGATCGCGGTCAGCTCGATCGCCGTACTGATGAAGCTCGCAGCGACAACCTGCCGCCGCGATACAGGCGCCGAAAGCAGCACGTCGAGGTAGGACTTCTCGGCGGATCCGGAGAGGTCGCGGGCGATCGCGCGGATCGCAAACCAGGAAAGCGCGAGAGGCAGGATCAGGCTCAGCAGCTCGGCGTGGAGGTACTGGCCGGGAGTGTCCAGTGACTCGATCGCGAACGCCTCCTTGAGTGCGTCCGGGTAACTGTCCATCACATCCGTCAGCGTGCCTTCGATCGAAGGATAGGTCGCCACTATGGCGGCGCAGAGCAGTCCGATCGAGAGAATCCAGACGAGCAGCGATCGCTTCCGGTCGGCCAGGCCCTGAAGGACCAGCACCGGCACTCTCGGGCCGTGGGTCATCGGGGCACTTCCCCGTCGCCGTCCGATCCGGCGGGGTCGTCGACGTAATAGGCCAGGAAGAGCTCTTCGATACTGGGGTGGGTGAGGTCGAGTTCCAGGACCGTGTGGCGGGCCAGGCGCTTGATCACGGGATCGATCCGCCCCCTGTGAGTGAAGCTGACTTCGGGGCCGTCGGCCGTGAAGTCTTCGACGCCCTCGAGTTCGCGGAACTCGCCGGGATCGATCACCGGGTCCGCGAGCTTGAATGACACCCTGCGGTCACTCTTTTTCATCAGCTCACCGATGTCTTCGACTGCGATCAGGCGGCCGTCTCGGATGATTCCGGCCCGGTCACACATTCGCTGCACTTCATCGAGTTCGTGCGAGGAGATGAAGACCGTGCAGCCCCGCTCCCGCCGTTCGGATACGACAACCATGAATTCTTCCTGCATCAGGGGATCGAGCCCGCCGGTCGGCTCGTCGAGGATCAGCAGGTCGGGCTTGTGAAAGAGCGCCTGGAGCAGCCCGATCTTCTGGCGGTTGCCACGGGAGAGCTGTCCCAGGGGCCGGTCCAGGTCGGCATTGAACCGCTCGGCCAGGGTCTCCGCGTACGCCATGTCCGTGACTCCCCGCAGCCTGGCGATCAGGGAGAGCAGTTCGCGGCCTGTTCGCTTCGGGTCGTACGAAAAGTCGCCGGCCAGGTTGCCGATCCGCCGCCTGATCTCGATCCGGTCGCGGTGGCTGTCGAGCCCCAGCACGGTGGCGCTGCCGGCGGTCGGGTGAAGGAAGTCGAGCAGGGTCCGGATCAGGGTCGTCTTGCCGGCGCCGTTGGGGCCGAGAAAGCCGTAAACCTCACCGCTTTCGACCGAAAGCGAGATGTCTTCGATACCGCGGTGGACGCCGTACCACTTGGACAGTCGGGTGGTCTCGATGGCTGGCACCCGAGCCACTCTATTGGCGCGGTATGCCCGTTGCGCCGGTCCGGCGCCCTTATCATGGCGATACAGTCCCCGGGTGGCAGAGCAGCCGGTTTTCAGACGATTCGTGGCGATGGGGGACAGCCAGACCGAGGGGGTCGGCGACCCCACCGGCCCGGGAGGCGTCGAGCGCGGCTGGGCCGACCGCTTCGCGGAGGGACTGGCCAGGCACCAGTCCGGCGGAGACCTGCTTTACGCCAACCTGGCGGTGCGCGGCCGCCGCATCGCCGAGATTGAGGACGAACAGTCCGAGCCGGCCTTGGCGATGGAACCCGACCTGGTCAGCCTGATCGCCGGGCTCAACGACGTTATCCGGCCCGGTTGCGACGTTGACGCGGTCCTTCAGCGCATGGACGGGATGCAGGAGGGGCTTGCATCGAGCGGGGCGACCGTGTTGACGATCACCTTCCCGGATCCCACCAGGATGACCCCGATCGGCCGGCTGGTCAGCGGCACGATGACTTCGTTCAATCAGGGGCTGCGCGATATCGCCGCCCGGCACGGCAGCCTGCTGCTCGACATCGAACCGATTGCCGCCGCCACAGATCCCCGGCTCTGGTGCGACGACCGGCTTCACCTGAATTCCGGCGGGCACCTTCGTATGGCTATCGGGATGGCCGCGCTGCTGGACCCGGATGCCGACGAGACCGAGTTGTTTGACGACCTGCCGCCGAGGCAGCCGCCCGGGGCGGTTCTTCGCACCGGCAGCGATCTCCGCTGGGCCGGTGCGTATCTCGTGCCGTGGGTCGGCAGGCGTCTGACCGGCCGCTCTTCCGGCGACGGGCGGGTCGCCAAGCGCCCCGGGCTGATGCCGGTCTAGGCCCTCGCCCGGACGGCTGTCATCCCCGGTGGACTCGGATCGGTCCCGCTCTCGGTAAGAATGTGGCTACCATTGCCGGTACGGGCCCGATGTGATGCGGCAAGGTGCCCCGACCGGATCGAGATCAGGCGGCGGGTGCACGGACCCGGGATGGAGCAGGCCGCCTGGGCCGGTCTGCCGAGTTTCTCCGGACTCCCGTACTCGGAATATCCCGATGGCCTCGCCGCGCGCCACCGGGCGGCCTAGGGACCGCTCCCGGCCGCGCCGGTCATACCACCGCTCCCGCACCCCCCGGTACGGGTGATCTCACTTCCCTGCGGATCCCTGTTTGTCCGGCAGGGCCCTGACCCCGGCCCAGGCTGCGTCGGCCAGGCCTTCTGCCTGATCGTCGAGACTTGATTTAAGGCGGCCGGTCAGCCAGAGCTTGGCAATCTCCTGGGTCGGGGCGAAGACGATCGCGTGCAACAGGTTGAACGAGGTTGCCGGAATCCTCCCGGCTGTGGCCTGTTCGCCGATCCAGGCCCTGGTCGCCTTGAACATCTCCTTATTGCTTTCCGCGAGGCGCGCGGCCTCCGGGCCGGCGGCAACCTCGTTGCGATGCCTGGCGATCAGGATCGCCGTCTCCCTGTTTTCAGCGGTCCATCGGAGGTGAAGCCGGACCAGGCCCTTGACCACCGCTTCGGGGTCGTCCGGGGTGGCCTCGTACACATCTTTGGAGAGCCGCTGGTACTCCTCGAGGGCATCGACCACGATCGCGGCGATTGCAGCCGGGTCAGACTGGCCGGCCGAGTCCGGCTGACCGTTCCCGGTCAAGCAGCTGCCCGGATCAACTCACGCACGTGGGTCTCGCTGAACTCGCTGGCCTCCGTCGTCTCGATGAAGTCCTCGAGCACCTTGATGAACCGGTCGGGATCTTCGTTGAACGGGAAGTGACCTGCCCCGGGGAATATCTCGAGCCGGTTTCGCGGCATCAGATCGTGGGCCTGTTCGGCGTGGTCGACCGGGATGATCCGGTCGTTTTCACCCCAGACGATCATCGACGGCACTTCCTCGGTCAGGTAGAGTCGGTCGCGGGCGCTGACCTTCTGGCCGGTCGGATCGATCACCGAGCGGACCGTGTTGAGAAATGCGCGTCGTCCTCCTCCCTCGGTCAGCGAAGCGAAGCCCTCGGACACGCCTTCAACGTCGGCGCCGCCGCTCAGCCCTATGCGGCTGAGCGCGCCTCTCACCTTCAGCGCGGCGTCGTGGAGGGCCGGGGTAAAAAGGATCGGCAGCACATATTCGGCCAGAGGCAAAGTGGCCGCCCTGAGGATCGGGTTGACTTCCCTGCCGAGCCCTCCTGAATCAACCAGGACCATGCGGCCGACCCGCTCCGGGAACTGGTAGGCGAACTGCATGGCGATGCCGCCACCGAGCGAGTGGCCGACCACCGTCACCCGGGGGATGTCGAGTGCGATAAGGAGATCGCGGGCGCCGCTGGCGTAGGCGCCGAGCGAGTAGTCACCCTGGGGCTTGGCCGAGCGGCCATGACCGAGCAGGTCGGGTGCGATCACTGTGTGCTTTTCGGCCAGTCGTGGCATCACCCGCTTCCAGGTCCTGGAGCTTGAGGTAATCCCGTGGATCAGAAGGATCGGCGGCCCCTCCCCGAACATGCGGTAGGTGACTGGATGGCCATGAAGTTCAATCGTCTGATGGGTAGGCACCGGTACAGTCTTACAGCCACGGGGTCGGCACAGTGTGTGCTTGCTCCGGCTTCAGGCCCGGTCGAACATCTTCGGGCCGGCTGAGCAGGTTGCGGAAGCCGGGTCCGCCGTGCCCGGTCTGCCCATGCCCGGTCTGCCCGTGGCTCTTACCAGGTGTCGACGAAGCCACGGGATCGCAGGCCCCGGTTCTCCGGTCCGTCTCCCGGGGCCGTGGCCAGACCGGGCGGGGCGTAGGTCCCGTTGGCAGTGGCCGCCGCAAGGGTCGAAGCGACCGCGGCCCTGGTCTCAGCCGGGTCGATCACGTCATCGATCTCGAAATGGGCGGCGACGTTGAGGGCCTTCGCGTTGTCGAGGGCGAGTTCGGTCAGCTCGCGGACCCGGGCTTCGCGCTCGTTCTCGTCCTCGATTCTCTCCAGCTCCTTGCGGAAGCCCAGCCGGATCGCGCCCTCCAGCCCCATCGGCCCCAGTTCGGCGCCCGGCCAGGCGACCGTGAGCAGCGGCTCGAGCAGGCTGCCCGCGACCATCGCCTGAGCGCCCAGGCCGTAGCCCCGGCGCAGGATCACCGCGACGAACGGAACTCTGATCCCGGCTCCGGTCACCAGCAGGCGGGAGCAGTGGCGGACCAGGCCGGTGGCCTCGGCCTCCGGGCCGACCATCATGCCCGGGGTGTCGACCAGCGAGAGGATCGGAAGGCCGAATGCGTCACACAGCTGCATGAACCGGGCCGCCTTGTCGCCGCCGCCGCTGGTGATCGCGCCGGCCATGTGCATCGGGTCGTTGGCGATCACGCCGATCGCCCTGCCCTCGATCCGGGCAAACGCGGTGACCATCTCCGGGGCGAACCCGGGACGCAGGCTTACCACCGAATCGCGGTCGGCCAGGAGTCCGATCACCTCGTTCACGTCATAGGCCCGCCGGCGCCGCTCGGGGATCACCTCGCGAAGCTCACGCTGGTCGGCGAACTCGCCCGGGGGAGTGTCGCCCTGGAAAAAGGCGAGCAGCTTTCGGGTCACTTCGACCGCCTCTGCCTCATCCGCGACCCTGACGTCGACCACGCCGTTTGCGGTCTGCATGCCGATCGGCCCGACTTCGTCCGGGTGGACCGAGCCCAGGCCGCCACCCTCGATCATCGCCGGGCCGCCCATTCCGATCGAGCTGTTCTCGGTGGCCACGATCAGGTCGGCGCAGCCGGCAATCACCGCATTTCCGGCAAAGCAGCGGCCCGCGACGACCGCGATCCGGGGCACCTCGCCCGACAGCGCCGCCCAGAGCGCGAAGGCGCGGACATCGAGGCCCGAGACGACTGCGTAGTCGGTGTCACCCGGCCGTCCTCCACCACCTTCGGCGAAAAAGACGGTCGGCAGCTTCATCCGCCGGATCAGTTCGAACAGCCGGTCCTTCTTCTGGTGACCGGTCATGCCCTGGGTTCCGGCCAGCACGGTGTAGTCGTAGGAAAGCACGGCGCAGGCGGCCCGGTCGCCGAACAGCCTGCCGTTGATCCGGGCGGTCCCCGAGACCAGCCCGTCGGCCGGGGTGCGCGCGCGGAGTTCTTCGGCGCTGCGGCGGGCCCGCTGGGCGGCCACCGCATGCCTGCCGTACTCGAGCAGGCTGCCGGGGTCGATCAGGTCGTCGAGGTTTTCGCGGGCGGTCCGGCCGCCTTTTTCGTGGCGGGCCGCGACCGCTTCGGGCCGGCCCGAGTCCCCGGCCAGCTCGCGGCGCTCGAACAGCTCGGCCAGGTCAGGACGGAGGTTTTCGGGCTCGTCGCCGGTGGCCACCGGCTCATCGTATCCAAGCTGTGCCGCTCGTCTGATCAGTGCGGGTATCCTTGTCCCACAGATGAACGCTTTCGGAATCGTGGATGGACGACGACCCCGGCTCTAGTCCCAGGCGCCCCCTGACGACCTGCCGAGGGGCGCTTTCTTCATGATCGAGATCCTGCTCGTGCTGGTTTCCGTGGCGCTGGTCCTCGCCTGCGGCGCTTTCGTCGCGGCCGAGTTCTCATTCGTGACCGTCGACCGGGTCTCGGTCGACCGGGCCGCGGAGAAGGGCGACCGCCGGGCTGCCGGGGTCAAGGCCGGGCTCCGCACGCTTTCGACCCAGCTCTCGGCCGCACAGCTGGGCATCACGCTGACCAACCTGGTGATCGGCTTCCTGGCCGAGCCGGCCGTCGCGTCGCTGATCGACGGTCCGCTGGAATCGATCGGCATATCGGGCAACGCGGCCAGGGGAGTTTCGTTGGTGGTCGCCTTCATTCTGGCGAATGCGGCGACGATGATCTTCGGCGAGCTGGTGCCGAAGAACCTGGCGATCGCGCACCCGCTGGAAACCGCCCGCAGGGTCCAGGGCTTCCAGCGTGGGTTCGCCCGGGCATGCGGTCCGCTGGTCCGGGGGGCGAACGGAGCGGCCAACCTGATCCTCCACCGGATCGGGATAGAGCCGCAGGAGGAACTGGCGTCGGCCCGCTCACCGGAAGAGCTGGGATCTCTGGTCCGGCGCTCGGGTGAGAAAGGGACTCTCGAGAGGGAGACCGCCGAACTCCTGGCCAAGTCGCTCGAGTTCGGCGAGCGCCGTGCCGACGACGTCATGGTGCCCCGGGTCAGGGTGGAAACGCTCGCTCCGGAGCAACCGGTCGCGGCAGTGGTCGAGGCGGCCAAGGGGAACGGGCATTCACGCTTCCCGGTGATCGCCGAAGGCTCGGAGCAGGTAGACGGAATCATCCACCTCAAACACGCGGTGGCGGTTCCTTACCACCGCAGGGGCGAGGTCCCGATCCGTGACGTGATGGCCGACCCGGTGCTGGTACCGACGTCGATCGAACTCGACCCGTTGCTGGCCGATCTCCGCAAGGTCGGCCTCCAGATAGCGATCGTGGTCGATGAGTTTGGCGGCTTCGACGGGATCGTTACTCTGGAAGACCTGATCGAGGAGATCGTCGGCGAAGTGGTCGACGAGCACGACAGGGAAGACCCGCCGGTGCGCTCCATCGGTAACGACATCTGGGGCCTGTCGGGGCTGCTGCGCCCCGACGAGATCGCCGATGAAACCGGGATCGACCTTCCCGAGGACGAGGACTACGAAACGGTGGCCGGCCTGATCGGGCTGGAGCTGGGCCGGGTGCCCGGCCAGGGGGACAGCATCCAGATCGACGCCGTCCGGCCCGGGGGGCCCGGAGAGGAAAACAGACCGGTCGAGGTCGAGTTGACCGTTCAGCGGATGGACGGCCTCAGGGTCGATCGGGTCCGCATGGATGTCAGGCCGGTCGAGGCCGGGGAGGAGGATTCATGAGCGCCGGGCCGGCACTCCTAATTTCGCTGATCCTGCTGGCGGCCAACGCCTTCTTCGTCGGGGCCGAGTTTGCCCTGGTTTCCGCCCGGCGCTCGGAAATCGAACCCCGCGCCGAGGATGGCAGCAGGATTGCCCGGACGACCCTGGCCGCGATGGAGAACGTCTCGCTGATGATGGCCGGCGCACAGCTCGGGATCACGGTCTGCACTCTCGGTCTCGGCGCTCTGGCCGAGCCGGCGATCGCGCACGCGCTCGAGGTTCCATTTGAATCGCTCGGCCTGCCACCGGCCGCGGTGCACGTCGCCGCCGTGGCGGTTGCGCTTTTCCTGGTCGGCTCGCTGCACGTGATCCTCGGTGAGATCGTTCCCAAGAACATCGCCCTGGCCGGCCCCGATCGCTCGGCCCTCGCGCTTGCCCCCACGCTCAGGGCGATCGTCCGGCTGCTCTATCCGGTCATCGCGGCGCTCAACTGGAGCGCCGCGATGACCCTGCGGCTGGTCGGGGTGAAGCCGAAAAACGAGGTGGCCAGCGCCTTCACCCGCGATCAGGTGGCCGGCCTTGTAGAGGAGTCCCGGCGCGAGGGATTTCTCGATATTCACGAGAGCCGCCTCCTTGCGGGCGCACTTGAGTTTGAGGAAAGGGATGCCGGCTCGGTCCTGCTTCCACTCGAGAAGATGGTCACGCTCCCGGTGACGGCGACCCCGGCCGAGGTCGAAGGGGTCGCGGGCAGGACAGGGTTCTCGCGTTTCCCGGTTTCTCGCGACGATCAGATGATCGGCTACCTCCACTTGAAGGACGCGCTCGAATTCGAGGACGTCCATCGCAACCGGCCGATCGCCGAGTCCTGGGTCCGGCCGCTGCCGACGGTCCGGATCGGCGACCCGCTGCGGTCCGTGCTGAAGACGATGCAGGCCTCAGAGGCACATCTGGCCAGGGTGGTCGGGGAAGGCCGGGAAACGGTCGGAGTGGTGGCGCTGGAGGACGTACTCGAAGAGCTGATCGGCGAGGTCCGTGACGCCACCCAGCGCCGCCGGACCTGAGCGGGCTGCCGGGCCATCTCAACCGGAACGTCTACCGGATCCCCGAATCGGAAACTCCGGTGCACGGGTACGGCCAAAGCGCGATAGTAGGGGCATGAACTCACCACAGACCAGCGACGGCGCCGGCCTGTACGGCGTCATCGAGCGTCTCTATCAGGGCTTCTCCGATGGCGATTCGGATGCGATGGAGTCCTGCTACCACCGGGACGTCCACTTCTCCGATCCGGTCTTTCCGGACCTCAACGGGCCCGAGGTGATGAAAATGTGGCGGACGCTGCTCGGTCGATCGGACGATCTCGAGATCACCCTCGGTGCTCACGAAGCGGTCCCGGATGCCGGGTCCGAATCCTCCGGAACCGGCACGGCCCACTGGACTGCCGTCTACACCTTCTCGTCGACCGGGAGATCAGTCACCAACGAGGTCGACGCCGTCTTCGGGTTCGAGGACGGCCTGATCATCGATCACCTTGACCAGTTCAACTTCTGGCGCTGGTCACGCCAGGCACTCGGCGTACCCGGGCTGCTTCTCGGCTGGACTCCTTTCCTGAAGAAAAAGGTCCAGAAACAGTCGGCCCTGCTGCTTGCATCGGAGGATTGAAGCACCGCGGTCCGACCGGCCGGTCACCGTTGACCCCGCG
>JAENXK010000216.1 GCA_016649615.1 Thermoleophilia bacterium | reverse complement strand
GGCGAACCGCCTCCCCGTAGTCGGGGTCGCCTTCTGTGTCGCCGACGCAGATCACCCGGATCGGCTCGGCGCCGGGCCGCCGATCCGCCCCGGTACGCGAAAGAGCGGTGATCGCGGTATCGATCCCCTTGTACTTGCGGAGAGCGCCGACCAACAGGAAGCTGGGCGGGTTGTCACGCAGCCGCTCCTCCGGCACCGGTTCGACGTCTTCCGGCTGCTGGGAGACCAGGGCGACCGGACAGCCCGGCTCGAGATGGCGGGCGATCTCCTGCCGCGAAAACTCGGAAATGGTCAGCAGGTACCGGGCCCGCCTGGCCCCGGCCCGCATGACCCTTCGGTAATAGGTCCGCTCGAGCCCGGCCACCGCGGTCTCGGGCGCAGCCAGCCTCCTGACGTCATGGACCACGAACAGCAGCGGCGAGCGGCCCCAGAACGGAGCCTGGTCCCCGGGACAGAGCAGAAGCGTCCCGGGCCCCGTGGAAAGGGGGGCGAGCAGCTGCTGGAAGAGAATCCTCAGCGAGCGCGGCCGGCTCCGGGCCAGCGGCGTGCGAAACCTGGTCCCGTCGGGGAAACAGGGTCGCAGCTCGGATTCGACCTCGCGGGCACACCGGACCTCGATCGGCAGCCCCACCGGATCGGATTTGAGGCTCTCCCCCAACTCGGCGACGCGCCGGCCGATCCCGGAGAAATTGGGGGCGACCTGCAGGGCATCGATCAGGATCCGCCTGAGCGGTGGATCGCGGCGCAGGCCGAGCGCCATGGAGAAGAAGAGCAGCGGAAGTATCCAGCCCGAACTGAAGGTGATCGCGTTGGCGAGATCCCCCCGGACCAGCTCGAAAACGGTCCAGAAAATCGTAGCCACCACGATCGGCTCGACAAGGCGTGGCGAGCGACGGGCGATGAAGGCGTCGGCGAGCATCGCCGCCGCACCTACCAGGGCCAGGATCAGGACCGCCCCCACCGGCCCGAAGTTGTAGTCGGCCTCGGCCACCAGAGGGGTCGCGAACGAAACGTTCTGCTTGACCGCGGACGGAAAGACCCGGGAAGTGAATTCGTAACCGAAGCCCTGGCTCTTGTCGGGATAGACGAACCGGGGGACCGGTTTGATCAGGCCCTGGGCGAACGAGTTGGGGATATCGAGCTGGTCCCGGTTTTCTTCGATCAGCATGGTCCAGCTGAAGCTGGCGATCTGGCTGGCGTAGAGATCCCGCCACTGGTCCGGCTGAACCCGTTCCAGCGAGCCGTCGACGGTGATCTTTCCGGTCCCGCTGGCTTCGTTTCGTACCGCCTGGGTCAGCCCGATCGCAAATACGCCGAGCAGCACGATCACCACCACCTGACGCAGGTTCACGAAGCGGTTACCGATCAGGACCGCCAGGAAGATCACCCCGAGGGCGATCGCAAAACCCCGCTGTCCGGTCGGAGCGAGCAGACCGACGAAGATCAGGGCGGTGATCAGCGGGACCAGATACTCGCGGCGTTCCGCCTTGCGGCCGATCATTCCCTGGACCCAGAGTCCGAAACCGGGGACCGCAAAAGTCCCCAGCAGGAGCAGGTAGGTGCCGCCGATCCAGAACGACTTGAAGCTGTCAAACAGATCATCGACCGGGAACTGGGTCAGCACGAACCGGATCAGGGCGGCGATCACACCGAGGAACCCGAGAATGACCATGACTTTGCCCGCCCGCTCAATCCGGGCATCGAGCCGGCGGCGGCGCGGCTGCTCGGACGCGGTCATCGCCGCCACCGCAAGCGCCGCGAGCATCATCGCCAGGCCACCCAGTCCGGTGACCCGGGCCGCGTAATCGAAGCTCTCGTCGTCTCCGACGTTGGCCATGCCCTCCGCCGGAACGCTTGCCTCCACCTGGTCCTCAGGCAGCACCTTGGCCCGCTCGATCGCTGTCTCGAGCGGCTCCGGAACTGCCACGACCGCCGAAAAGCCGCAGAACACGCTCAGGATCACGGCCAGGATCAGCGGGATCACGGTCACCCTCGAGGCTCCGATCAGGGCCACGGCCATGAGCAGGAACCCGGCGACGAAAGCCCAGGCCCGGATCAGTGGATCAGCCGTTGCCGGAGACAGGGCCGCCGCCAGCACGATCAGTACGCCCAGCCCGAGCAGTACCACTCGCCAGCCGCTGGTCAGGCCGATCCGCTCAAGCATCGGCCGCCACCTCGCTCAGCACCCCGCGAACGTCGGCCGAGGGGTCGTCGGCGACCCGTCTTTCCATCAGCTCCCGGCCCGATTCAAGCGGCCCGGCGATTTCATC
>JAENXK010000235.1 GCA_016649615.1 Thermoleophilia bacterium | reverse complement strand
GTGATCAACTCGGCCATCGTGATCTCCGGCGCTGCCGAGGTGGTACCGGTGGCCTCGGTCGCCGCCGGCTCGCCGCTGTCGTCACTGCCGCCGCAGCCGAAAGCGGTCAGCGAAGCGATTGCGAAGACCGAGAGAATCGCACCTTTTCGCACATTCTCGAACACCGGTTCAAACTAGCAAACGGCCCGGTCGACGTCGCCGGGCGCGCTACCGGGTGACTCGGCAACATAAGCGCGATACGGCCGGTCGTGGCCCGGCCGGGACCGGCCGGAAAGGTGGCCGGGACGACTGCGCGAAGTGCAGTCCGGGGGCTTCGCCGTTATCCTTCCGGGACCCGCTGCGGGGTAGAATAATGGCAATTCGCGCGGTTCTGGTCCGTGAAATCGGGGTTCGAGTCCCTGCCCCGCAGCCTTCAGAAGCGGTCGGGCCCGGATGCCGGAACCGGTCGGGCCGGAAACCGTTGCCCGGCTCAGACCCCCAGGCGGCGCTTCAGTTCTTCTTCCTGCTCCGGGTCGAGCACCGCGAGGATGTCGTCGCCCGCCCGCAGGTCCGAGTCGGCGGTCGGCACGAACCCCTCGCCCTCGCGCAGAATCGAGATCAGCAGTGAGCGGTCGGGGATATCGATCTCCCCCACCTTCTTACCGACGATCGGTGAGTCATCGCGCACCCTGACCTCGATTATCTCGATGCGCTCCTCTTCGAGATCTAGCAGGTGAACCAGGTTGTGGTGGGGCACCTCGTGCTCGAGAAGGCGCAAAATCAGATCGGTCGCCGATACGACCGGCTTGATCCCGAGCAGGTCGAAGTGGGGCCGGTTGCGGGGGTTGTTGACCCGGGCGATGATCCGGTCCACCCCGTACTTCTCTTTGGCGACCTGGCAGATCAGGATGTTGTCCTCGTCGTCCCCGGTCACCGCGATCACCATGTCGGCCCGCTCGATCCCGCACCGTTCAAGCACCCACAGCTCCGAAGCGTCGCCGAACTGGATGTTGTGCTCGAGCTCCTGTTCGATCACCATGTAGCGGTGGCGGTTCTGCTCGATCAGGGTTACTTCGTGCCCCTGTTCCAGCAGCTCGCGGGTCAGGTTTACCCCGACCTTTCCTGCCCCGGCGACGATTACGTACACAGTCAGGCCTCGTTCCCGGTCGAGCCGTCCGACCGGAGCCGGTCTACCAGCATCTCCACCGCGACCCTGGTCGGGCAGATCGTCTCAAGGCCCTGCCGGCTGTACCACTCTGCCCGGAGCGGGTCGAGGATGCGGGCGGGAACTGGGGATCCCGGCTGCGGAATCAAAACCCTGACGCTTGTCCTGATCTTCGCGATCAGCGGGTTCGGGTCGCGTCGCGCACTGGTGGCAAAGCTTTGCTGCGGTTTTCGCCGTCACCATTTTGGTCGGGCTACGGGTGGCTGACAGCACGGTCCTAACATTGACTTGGAGAGATGGCTTGATCCTGCTGGTGGAGGCGGCGTCCCGGCTCTGGCCGTCCGGGGCCTTGGCGGACCAATACAGCGGGAGCAAGCGATGGCCGATGCCCGGCGACAGTCTGGAGCAGCTGGTGAAACGGGCCGACGATGCCCTCTACCGCGAAAAGAGCCGCCGGATGCCCGAGAAGAAGTCGAAGGCGGTCCCGAAATGAGACCGGG
>JAENXK010000159.1 GCA_016649615.1 Thermoleophilia bacterium | reverse complement strand
CACAGGTTCGAATCCTGTCGGGCGCGCTGAAGATCTGGCTCAGCGATTGCGATCGGCGCTGGCCCGCACGATTCGAATGCCTGGAAAAGGGCAGTCAGACGAACAGTCATCCCGAATCAGAGGCCAAG
The DNA here is from genome assembly GCA_016649615.1 of Thermoleophilia bacterium. Classification (GTDB taxonomy): domain Bacteria; phylum Actinomycetota; class Thermoleophilia; order Solirubrobacterales; family 70-9; genus 67-14. Next base: position 3,762 of record JAENXK010000159.1, on the reverse strand, counting down.
GATTCAATGGCTCAGGTGACTTGAGCTCTACGAAACCGAATGTCACAGGTTCGAATCCTGTCGGGTATTCGACTTCAGGGTGACACCGAGACCCTCTCTCCACAGAGGGTCTTTGTGATTAGGCAATGGGCGGGTGCCCCACCGATCAACTGGCACGTCAGCCAGCGCCCTCCTTCCGTGCGGAAGCGTCAGACCCAAGGACGTAGGCGCCGAAGGTTGAAGTCGTCGAGCATGCGGGCGATCAGCGGCGCGTCGTCTTGAGTGGCTTCTCTTACGATGCCCCGAGGCTACCGTCGGCTCCGGAATCGCTCGGGATGTCTGCGGCCCGGGCGCCTAGAAATGGGGCAGGTTCCAATCGTTCCAGTAACCCAGCATGCGCAGGGTGAAACAGGTCGCCGCCCCGATCCACATCATTCTCAGCATCGGCTGTTTGGACCGCACCCCGAAGACCATCACGGCAGCTCCGATCAGCGCTGCCGTGGCATAGAAATCGGCGACCAGGACTATCGGCGTCTTGTTGACCAGGACGTCGCGAATGACTCCGCCGCCGACCGCGGTCACCCCTCCGAGAAGTATCGCGGTCAGCGTGTTGGTCCCGAAGTCGATCGATTTGGCCGCGCCGGAAACCGCATAGGCGGAGAGCGCGGCCGCGTCGAGCGCGACCAGCGTTCCGGTCGGGATCTCGCGGATCTCGTCGGAGAAGAGAAAGACGATGAAGCTACCGACGAACGCGGCGATCGCGTACCTCTTGTAACGCAGGGCGGCCGGCTGGCCGGCGTCCAGCAAGATGTCGCGGATGATCCCGCCGCCGAGGGCTGTTGCGAAGCCGACGACCAGCACGCCGAGCAGGTCGAGGTGCGCCGCCACGCCTAGGGTCGCTCCTTCAAGCGCGAACAGAACCGTGGCAGCGAGGTCAAAGGCGAGGACCAGCGGGTCTGGAGCGCGGGCCTCCTGATCAGACCTGATTTCTTCCCTGGAAGCGATCACTGAATCGTAAGGTTGTTCAGGTCTCGTTTGCTTCTTCCAGGATCGAAATGACCTCGGCGTCGCTCACTTGGGAAAATCCCGGTAGCTCTGGCCGATCGCGTGAGTGCCGAGGGGGGTCGGCAGATAGACCAGGGCGTCGGCCTCCGCTTCGAGCAGGACCGCCGCGACCGGCGGCTCACTTCCCGGAGGCCCACAGGGTCAACCGGCGAGACGGGCTCAACTGGAGCCACTGGCTCAACCGGCACAACGGGAGCAACCGGAGACACCTGAGCCACCGGTCAGACCGGAGATACCGGAGCAACTGGTGAGACCGGCCCGACCGGCTCAACCGGAGAAACGGGGTCATCAGGAGAGACCGGCCCCACCGGCCCGATCGGACCCGGGTTCGAATCCTGTCGGGCGCATCCACCAAAGGGGGTGGATTCCGCTCAACGCCGGGGATTACTCAGGCGCCGCCGAATCTGCCTCAGTCGGCCCGAATCCGCGTTTGGCCGCCTGAAGCCGAATAGGACAATCGCTCAAACGAGCCCACGGACGAGCTGGCGAGGGCTCGATGGTCCGGCGGACGATCACGGTGTCGCAAAAAGCGGGGGAGTTCCAAGGCTCCGATTGGCTTCTGAAGAATCGTGGAAACATGGGCCAGTCCTCTGGAAGTTGACCACCTTTTTGCGCAGTACGCAGTAGGATGCCGCTGCCCGGAAAACAGATGGCAGGGAAGAAGGTTCAGGTGACAGGCAAGAGTTGGTTCTTCGAGGTTGATGGCGCGGCGGTTCGCAGGTTTATGGGAGTCCGGGCGGTCCTGGGAAGGCTTGGTCGCCGGGCATACGTTCTGGCCGCGGTCGCGGTACTTGCCCTTCTCGCCGCTCCCGCGGCAGGCGCTGGCGCGGCAACTCCCGTACCGCCCCAGGTTCAGCTGGCGATCGACTCGGTCCAGTCCAAGCCGGAATACGAACGCAGCAACTTCGGCCTGCTTGTCGCCGATCGCGACACCGGCGAGATCCTGATCAACCAGAACTCAGACAAGCTCTTCACCACCGGGTCGATCATGAAGACCTTCACCGCCTCGACCGCGCTCAGCGAGTACGGAACCGACTACCGCTTCCGGACAAAGGTCTTCCGTCGCGGCAAGGTCAATAAACGCACCCTGAAGGGCAACCTGGTCCTGGCCGGTGCCGGTGACTACGCCTTCGGCCTTAGGGATGAGTCCGAAGACACCATGGGCTACAACAGCACTCCCACTATCGACCATAGTTACGCTGACACCGGGCTCCCCGGACCGACCCTGCTGAAGGGTTCCGACCCGCTCAGGGGCGTGACCGACCTTGCCCGCGACATCCGCAAGTCGGGAATCAGGGAGGTAAAGGGCAACGTTGTCTTGGACGATCGCCTTTTCAAGACCTACAAGGAGTGGCCAGATGGAGACATCAGTCCGGTCTGGCTGAACGAAAACCTGATCGACGCCGAGGCCCGGCCGACCAAGGTCGGCAAGCCGGCAAAGGTGCATTGGCGCCCCAAGACCTCGATGTACAAAGTGGTCAACCGGACGAAGACGGGACCGAAGGGCTCCCAGGCGTCGCTCGAACTTTCCCAGCCCAAGAACGGGAAGCTGGTCCTCAGCGGTCGAATCCCGCTCGGGAGCGAGCCGCTGCTCAACAACGTGCAGGTTGGAAACCCCTCGGCCTTGGTACGCACCGCCCTGATCGACGCGTTGAAAAGGGAGGGAGTCAAGGTCAAAGCAAAGACCGTGGCCAAGAACCCGCGCAAGCTGCTGCCCGGAAACCGGGTCATGAAATCCGGCAAGAAGGTCGGCGTCTTCGTATCCCGTCCGATGTCGGAGATGGTCAAGGTGATCCTCAAGGTGAGCTTCAACCGCGGAGCCGACTTCATGGCCTGTCTGGTTGCGGTCAACCGGGGCAGCCGGACCTGCGAGGACGGACTGTTGCCCATCTACCAGAACAACACCGCTCTCGGGGTGCCCGACGGCACTACATACTTGTACGACGGTGCCGGGTCCGACGACAGGGACCGGACCTCACCGGGGGGCGCCGTGGCGCTGCTCGATGGCGTTCTTGGCGAGTCATACGGCCAGGCCATCTACGATGGTCTGCCGATCTACGGAGTCGACGGTACCTTCCGGGTGGACGGGTTGGATTCACCGGCCAAAGGCAAGATACGGGCCAAGTCCGGGAATCGGGTCGCCTTCCTTACAGAGGATCTGGGAATCGTCGGTGCGCAGACGAGAATGGGCTTCATCGAAACCGAGGGCGGGCGGAACCTGATCTACGCTGACCTGATCAACAACGTTCCGGCCACCTCTCCGTTGATCATCTTCGACATCAACGACGACATGGACACGATGGAGGTCTCGATCCAGCAGGGCTACTGATCGGCGGCTTGCCAAGAAGTCTGCCTTTTCCCTGCCCTCGTGAGCTGAGCGGCTCGCTCACCCCTCAATTCGCAGGCTGGCCCGAATCACCCTTTCGGTTTGTGAAAAAATCCCCGCTGCTCAAGTCGGTCAGCGCTACAACCGCCGCGCACGGTAGAGGCAAGGACAGTCGATCGCACCGCCCGGATGTGGGAAGGTCGACCCGGTGACCCTCGCCGCAGCGGTCAGCCGCCGATTCTGCGGAACTTCAGTCCCAGTATTGAGAGGTTACGCCCGGCGGGGGTGACGACATCGCCGGCATACCTGGGATTTCCGAACGTGAAGGCCCGGCGCGAACCGGCTGTAACGAGGGCTCTGTTGGTCCAGCCAAACGACCCCTTGCTGGACTT
>JAENXK010000169.1 GCA_016649615.1 Thermoleophilia bacterium | reverse complement strand
GGCCGGAGCCGCGGAAAGCCCGGGCTCGAAGGCCGCCGAGGGCGTCGGCGGCGGCCCGAACACCCCCGGGCTGCCGGTCACGGTCGCAGCGACGGGTGCCGCGAAGGTGATCAATGCCTCGCCCGGAGACCGCGTCATCCTCGTGGTCAAGGCAACCGGCACGGCGGAGATCGAGATTCCCCGGCTGGGCAGGGTTGAGACCGCGACCCGATATGCCCCGGCCAGGTTCGATCTGGTTCTTCCTCCGAAGCCGGGGAGCTACGAGGTGAGGGATCTCGGCTCGACTCGGGTCCGGGCAACGATCGACACCCGAAGCGATCCCGCCTGACCACCGGCGCGGGGCGCCTCAGCCGCGGGCAGCAGCGCGCATCACTTCGAGTGAGGGCTCGCGTCCGGTCCAGATCGCGAGCGACCGGGCACCCTGCCGGACCAGGATCTCGAGGCCGTCCACAGTCGTCGCGCCGGCCGTGGCCGCCGCTTCCAGGAGCGGGCTCGGGTTCGATCCGTAAACCAGGTCGACCACGACCTGTCCGGCCCGGAATCCGTCGGGCTCCAGCGGAAGGTCGGAAAAGGGATCTCCCCCGCCGAGCCCGGCCGCACTGGAGTTGACGATCAGGTCGAAGTCCCGGGCCTGCGGGTCAGCGATCGCGCTGCCACCGATCTCGGCCGCAAGTTCGGTCGCCCTGGACCCGGTCCGGTTCCAGATCGAGACGCCGGCACCGGCCTCCGTCAGGGCCCAGAGCGCCGCCCTGCCCGCGCCCCCGGCGCCGAGCAGGAGTGCCCGACTGCCGGCCGGGTCCGCCGACAAGGCATCGATCAGGCCCGGAGCGTCTGTGTTTTCGGCCCGGATGCGCCCTGATTCAAAGGTGAGCGTGTTTGCCGCCCCGATCGCCGTGGCCGCCGGGCCGGCCAAGTCGGCCAGGACGAGCGCGGCCCGCTTGTGGGGGACGGTCACGTTGGCCCCGACGAATCCGTCTGCTTCCATCCCGGAAACGAATTCGGCGAATACCTCCGGTTCCAGGTCCACCGCTTCGTAGCTGAAGGCATCCCCCAGCCCGAGATCTTCCAGTGCCGCGTTCTGCATGGCCGGGGAGCGCGAGTGCCCCACGGGATGACCCAGTACGGCCAGGCGCTTTGGCGGACGGGATTCCATCAGCATTCGGTCGGCGAGCCGCCGGCCGCCTCCTGGGCCTCGCGGTATGCCTCGGCATCGCGGTTGAACTGCTCCAGGGTTTCGGAAAACACGTGCTCGCCGCAAGTCCCGGGCTTGACCACGTAAAAGAGCGCGTCAATCCTGGCGGGGTTGGCCGCGGCCTTTATCGAAGCCAAACCGGGACTGCCGATCGGGCCCGGCGGCAGACCGGAGTTGGTTCTCGTGTTGTAGGGGGAATCGATCGCCAGGTCGGACTCGGTCAGAGGATCCTGCCAGTTGTTCACGGCGAACCGGATCGTGGCATCGATCCCTAAAGGCTCGCCCATCTTCAGCCGGTTGTAGATCACCGCGGAGACCTTGCGCCGCTCCTTCGGCACCGACACCTCCCGCTCGATCATCGAGGCGATGATCAGCACGTCGTAGGTGGTCAGATTCTTCTTGCGGGCGTACTTCATGTTGACCGAAGCGATGTTCTGCCTGAACGCCTCCAGCTGCTGGTCGACCAGATCGAGCGCGTCCGAGCCGCGTTTCAGCTCGTAGGTCGCGGGGAACAGGAAGCCCTCGAGATCCTTCGCCCTGCCCTGGGCCCCGTAGTTCTGTGGATTGAGCAGCTTCGACTTGACCGAGGCATCCATATAGCCGCCGGGAACGCCGTCGGCGGACACGCTCGCGGCCGTTTCCGACCGGCTGAGTCCCTCGGGTATCGTCACGGTCAGCTTCTTGGAGACGGTCTGCACACCGAGCTGATCCAGGGCGGCGGCAAAAGACATGTTTTTGAGGAACTGGTGCTCGCCCTCCTGGATCTCCGAGTCCTGGCCGGAGATTTTCGCCCGCAGGCGGAACAGGGTCGCGTTCGAGACCACGTCGTTGGCGGCGAGTAGATCCCCCACCTCGCTGACGGTGGCCCCACGGGGAATCTTCAGGTTGAACGGATCGCCTTCACCTTCACCGGCGAACGGCTGGAACAGGGCGAAAAGAAAAACGATAACCGCCAGGCCGGCGAGCGCAGCCGCGGCGATCCCGGCCATCAGACCCCACCTCCTGGGCCGGCCGCCCCCGGAACCGTTGGCCCGTCGGGCAGTGGTCTTCTGCCGGGACGTCCTGCCGGAACCTTCCGGATCCCGCTGCCTTCGCTGGAGGTCATCCTGATGGGGGCCGGCACCCGCCTGGCCCGGTTCGGCACCCGCCTGGTCGCCTCCACCGGCCTCTTTCCGCCGTCGGTTCGCCCTTTCCTGACGCCTCAGTGCCCGCTCAACCGCCGCCGGATCGTCGGGGTCATGCTCCGGCGCATCTCCGAACCACCGCTCGGTCATTCGTCCGCGGTCTTTCTGGCAGCCGCGGTCAGGTAACTCTCCAGCAGGTGCGCCGCGGCTATCGAGTCCTCGTTCGCCGCGGACCCGGCCGAGCGCCGGGTTTGGGCGGCCATCCTGGTCGTGAATCTCTCGTCGTAGGTCTCGACCGGGATATCGAGCGCTTCGGCCAGGTCGGCACAGAAGGCCCGGGTCAGTCCGGCCTGCCCGGTCTCTGCGCCCGAAAGCGAGACCGGCAGCCCGACGACGACCCGTTCGACCTCACGTTCCCGGGCGATTGCCGCAACCGCCTCTGCCTCGGGGGGCTCGATCGCCCCAATCGGGGTCGCCAGGGTCCCGGTTGCATCCGAGACCGCGCACCCGATTCTGGCGGTGCCGTAGTCGAGGGCCAGAACCCTCAACTCTTTCTCGACTCGAGATAAGAACGTGCCACTTCGAGCGCCGCTTCCAGACCGTCGGGATTTTTGCCCCCGGCCTGGGCCATCTCGTCACTGCCGCCGCCACCGCCGCCGATCCGGCCGGAAGCCTCGCCGATCAACTCGCGGGCGGAAACCTTGCCACCGGCGTCGGCGGAATCGAACAGCGCCACCATCCCAGCCTTGCCCGAGTCGGGATCGGCGCCGGCGAGCACAACTCCGACGCCCTTCCTCTCTGCCTGGACCGCCTTGGCGATGCCGAGTATCTGCTTCGGGTTGGCCACCGGCACGGTACCGATGACCGCCTCGATCGGGCCGATCGTTTCGGCCGTGGCCGCCAGATCGACGGCCAGTGATCCGAGCTTCTGCTGTTCGGCCTGCTTCGCCCCGCGGGCGGCCTCGGCCAGGCGGTCAGCGGCGCTGCGGGCGGCTCCGACCGGATCTCTGTCCCGGCCGAGCAGCTGCCCGACCTCGGCCAGCTCGCCTGCCCGCTCGCGGTACCAGTCGATCGCGGCCGGACCGGTGATCGCCTCGATCCGGCGCACGTTGGCCGCGCTGGAGCTCTCCGAGGTGATCTTGAAGATCCCGATCTCGGCCGTGTTGACGACATGGGTCCCGCCGCACATCTCGCGCGATACATCTTCTACCTCGACCATCCGGACCCAGTCGCCGTACTTCTCGCCGAAGAGCGCCATCGCCCCGAGACGCTCGGCCTCCCCCTTTTCCATGTTCATCCAGCGCACCG
>JAENXK010000016.1 GCA_016649615.1 Thermoleophilia bacterium | reverse complement strand
TAACACATGGTGCGATTCCTTCCGATTGCAGGGATTTTTCAGCCGCCGGCCGGTGTCGTCGGCTTCTGGCCCGGCCCTTTTCCGCGGCAGAGCAGGCCTTGCCGATGCGGCCGCCGCTGCTAGGTTGAGGTCATGGAGATCAAGGGAAGCAGAGTGCTGTTGACCGGTGCGACCGGGGGCCTGGGGCGGACGATGGCCGATCGGCTGGCCGGTTCCGGCGCACGACTTGTTCTGTCGGGCAGAAATGAAGATGCGCTTCAGGAACTCGCCGACGAGCTGCCGGGGCCCGGGCACACGGTGGTCGCGGTCGATCTAGGCCGCCCTGGGGCGGCACTCGAGCTTGCCGAGAAGGCCGGAGAAGTCGATGGCCTGGTCGCCAACGCGGCCCTGCCCAGCACCGGCAGGCTGGACGCCCTAGACGCGGAGCAGGTGGCCCGCATGCTGCGGATAAACCTCGAGTCGCCGATCGTTTTGAGCCAGGCCCTATTGCCCGGGCTGCTGGAGCGTCGCCGGGGCAAACTGGTCCTGATCGGATCGCTGGCCGGCAAGCTGGGGAGTCCGCGCTCCTCGATCTACAACGCGACCAAATTCGGACTACGCGGATTCGCGTTCGGGCTGAAGGCCGACCTGGCCGGGACCGGAGTCGGCGTAACCCTGGTCGCGCCCGGCTTCGTCCGCGAGGCCGGGATGTTCGCCGACGCGGGGGTGGCGGCGCCGGCCGGCCTGGGCACGACCACCCCGGATGAAGTCGCCAAGGCGGTGGCGACGGCGATCGAAGGTGATCAGCTTGAAATAACAGTGGCACCGGCCGTCCAGAGGGCGGTGGCTCGGATCGCCCAGGTCAGCCCGTACATCGCCTACCTGGCCCAGAAGAGCTCGGCGGGCCAGAAGGCTGCCGACGAGGTGGCCGACGGGCAGACGGAGAAGCGATAGTCAGCGGTACGGGCCGCTCCGCGAACAAGCCGAAACGAGAGAAGAAGCCATGAGCAGCGATTCATTCGGAGCACGTGACACCCTCGAAGTAGACGGGACCGGCTACGAGATCCACCGGCTGGACGTCCTGCAGGAGAAGTTCGACGTCGCCCGGCTGCCCTACTCGATCAAGGTCCTGCTGGAGAACGTGCTGCGGCTGGAGGGCGGGGTTTCGGTGACTCCGTCCGACATCGAGGCGATCGCCTCCTGGGACGCCGCCGCCGAGCCCTCGGCCGAGATTCCCTTTCAGCCGGCCCGGGTGCTGATGCAGGACTTCACCGGGGTTCCGGCCGTGGTCGATCTGGCCGCGATGCGCGACGCGATGGATCAGATCGGCGGCGACGCGACCGCGATCAACCCCCTGGTCGACGTCGATCTGGTCATCGATCACTCGGTTCAGGTCGACGCATTCGGCAACGGCATGGCCTTCGAAGTGAACGCCGAGCGGGAATTCCACCGCAACCGCGAGCGCTACGAATTCCTCAAGTGGGGCCAGAAGTCATTCGACAATTTCCGGGTGGTCCCGCCGGCTACCGGGATCTGTCACCAGGTGAATCTCGAATACATCGCCCAGGTGGTGTACAGCCGAAGCACCGAAGGCGGCGAGGGCCGCATGGCCGCCTACCCCGACACCCTGGTCGGAACCGATTCGCATACGACCATGGTCAACGGCCTCGGTGTGCTGGGATGGGGCGTCGGCGGGATCGAAGCCGAAGCGGCCATGCTCGGCCAGCCGGTTTCGATGCTGCTGCCACAGGTAGTCGGCTTCAAACTGGGCGGACGGCTGCCGGAGGGGGCGACTGCGACCGACCTCGTCCTGACCGTGACCGAGATGCTGCGGCAGCGCGGCGTCGTTTCCAAGTTCGTCGAGTTCTACGGGCCCGGGCTCTCGACCCTGCCTCTGGCCGACCGGGCGACCCTCGGCAACATGTCGCCCGAGTTCGGCTCCACCTGTGCGATCTTCCCGCCGGACGCCGAGACGCTCCGGTATCTCGAACTGACCGGGCGCCCGACCTCGACGATCGCCCTGGTAGATGCCTATGCCCGCGAGCAGGGCATGTTCCACACCGCTGAATCGACCGAGCCGACTTTTTCCGACACGCTCGAGCTCGAGCTCGACTCGGTTGTCCCGTCGATCGCGGGACCGAAGCGGCCCCAGGACAGGGTTTCGCTTTCCGATGCGAAGCCGGCGTTCCTGGAGGCGCTGCACGAGTTCGACGAAGAGGCCGCCGGTGAGCTCGGGTCCGGTGAGCTCGGGTCATACGACGAAGCCCTGGACGAATCGTTCCCGGCCTCGGATCCGCCGGCAGAAGATCACGGCAACAACGAGGGCGACCGGCCCCACGGCCCGCCCGCGCCGCTGACCGCGACCGTCGCCGAGCAGACCAGCAGCGATTCCGTCCCGGTAACCCTCGATGACGGGACCTCGTTCGGCCTCGACCACGGCCGGGTGGTGATCGCCGCGATCACCTCCTGCACCAACACCTCGAATCCGTACGTGATGGTCGCCGCCGGACTGCTCGCCAGAAACGCTCTGGCCAGGGGGCTCAGCCGCAAGCCCTGGGTGAAGACTTCGCTCGCCCCGGGCTCGACCGTGGTCACCGACTATCTCGACCGGGCCGGTCTGACCGAACACCTGGACGGCCTCCAGTTCAACCTGGTCGGGTACGGCTGCACGACCTGTATCGGCAACTCCGGACCACTCGACCCGGCGATCTCGGCGGCGATCGACGAAAAGGACCTGGTGGTCTGTTCGGTGCTCTCGGGCAACCGTAACTTCGAGGGCAGGATCAGCCAGGACGTCAAGGCCAATTACCTGGCCTCGCCGCCACTGGTGGTCGCTTACGCCCTTGCCGGCCGCATGGACACAGACATCCAGACCGACCCGCTGGGCAAGGACGGAGACGGCCGGCCGGTGTTCCTGGCCGACATCTGGCCCGATGCCGAGGAGGTGGCCGACGTCGTCGGTAGCTCGATCCGCCGCGAGATGTTCACCAGGAACTACGGCGAGGTGTTCGAGGGTGACGCGACCTGGCAGGCCGTGTCGGTACCGGAGGGTGACCGCTACACCTGGCCAGACTCGACCTACGTGCGGAGCCCCTCCTTCTTCAAGGACATGCCCTCCGACCCGCCCGGGGTCGAGCCGATCGAATCGGCCCGGGTGCTGGCCCTGCTCGGCGATTCGATCACCACCGATCACATATCCCCGGCCGGCGCGATCAAAAAGAGCAGCCCTGCCGGTGCCTGGCTGATCGAGCAGGGTGTGGAGCCGGGCGAGTTCAATTCATATGGCTCCCGCCGGGGCAACCACGAAGTGATGGTCCGCGGAACCTTCGCCAACATCCGGCTGCGTAACCAGCTGGTCGAGAGGTCCGGCGGCTTCACCCGGCATTTCCCCGACGGTGAAGAGAGCTCGATCTACGAGGCGGCGATGAGCTACGCGGAAGAGGGCGTGCCGCTGGTGGTCCTGGCCGGCAAGGAGTACGGCTCGGGCTCGTCCCGCGACTGGGCGGCCAAGGGCACCAAACTGCTCGGCGTCCGCGCGGTGATCGCCGAAAGTTACGAGCGGATCCACCGCTCCAACCTGATCGGCATGGGGGTCGCGCCGTTGCAGTTCCCGCCCGGGGAGTCGGTCGATTCACTCGGATTGACCGGTGAGGAGACGATCACGATCAGTGACCTCCGGGATGGCCAGGCCAAATCCGTTTCCGTCACCTGTGAGCGGGAAGGGGCAGAACCGGTCACCTTTGAAGCCACTGTGAGGCTCGACACGCCGAACGAAATCCGCTACTTCGTAAACGGCGGCATCCTCCAGACGGTGCTCCGGGATCTGAAAAACAGCTGATCGGGCAGATGCCCGGGGCCGAACCGCAGACAGCCGGGTCCGGTGGGTCGAAGGACTTCAAGGACAGGATCTCCCCGGCCGCGATCAACCGGCTGGCCGACGTGCTGCTCGAAGCGTGGGAGCCGTTCCCCGCGGAGCGATTTGCCGGGCCGGCGACGCGCGGGCTGACCGGGCTCGAGCTGAAGGCCCGGGTGGTTCACGTGGCCGACGCCCTGGCGGCGACCCTGCCGGCCGAATTCCCCGAGGCCGCGAAGGTACTTGAAAGTGCGCTCGAGTCAGAGGCCTTCGACGGATGGATCGTCTATCCGGTGGATGACTTTGTTGCCCGCTACGGAATCGATTACCCGGAGATCAGCCTCCCCCTCATGGGCCGGCTCACCTCCCGCTGGTCCTGCGAGTTCGCGATCAGGCCATTCATCGAAAGGCATCCGGACATCACCTTCGAATACTTCGGCCGCTGGATCGGGTCTGATGACGAACACCGGCGGCGGCTCGTCTCGGAAGGTTCCAGGCCGCGTCTGCCGTGGGGTGGACACCTCCGGCGCTTCCGGGAGGACCCGGCCCCGGCGATCGCCCTGCTCGACCGGCTGGTCGATGACCCTTCACCCTACGTGCGCAAGTCGGTCGCAAACCATCTCAACGACATCGCCAGGGATCATCCCGCGCTCGCGATCGAAACCGGCAGGCGCTGGCTGGAGGGAGGCGGAAACCCCGGGCGCCGCAGATGGATCGTCGCCCGCGGCATGCGAAGCCTGGTGAAGCAGGGCGTTCCGGCGGCACTCGTCCTGCTCGGCTACGACCCGGAAGCCCCGGTCACGATTTCCGAATTCGTGGTCGAACCCGCCTCAATCCGCATCGGTGAGTCGATCACGATCGGCTTTTCGCTGATGGCGCCCGAACCGACTCCCGCAATCGTCGACTACGTCGTACATCACGCCGGCGCCAACGGGATCAGGAGCCCGAAGGTCTTCAAGCTGAAGACCGTGGAACTTGAGCCGGGCGAACAACACCACTTTCAGAAGCGACACAGCATCCGCGAGGTTTCGGTCCGCCGGATTTATCCGGGACCACATCAGGTCGAGGTCCAGGTGAACGGCCGGGTGCTGGCCTCGGCCATCGTGGAGGTCACGGCAGGCTGAAGGGCGCCACTCCGCCCGCCCGGCGGCTGTCCCGGATTGGGCACCCGTACAGGGGATGCGGACAGGGGACCGGACGGGGGACCGGACGGGGGCCGGCGAACGGCGGAGAGGTGTGGCGGCTGACGGGAAAAGGTTGGCGGGCGAGGGCCGCGGGAGGCAGGGGGTCCGCGCGGCCCTCACCACGCCTGCGCGCCGGTAGCCAGGGAGGGATGCCGACGCGAGCACCCCCGGGGATAAACCGCCGGGAGTGGGCTTGTGAAATTTTCTGACGGGAAACGGCCCCTTGCGGGCCACCTATCTCGGTCCTGCTCCTTCCGATTCTCCCAGTGATACGTCTGGCTTTGCAGCCAATCAAATATCTGGCTACGTAGTCAACCCTACACTTCCGGTGGGGTCCGCGTCAATCCCCGGGTCGTCCCGTTCTTCTAGGAGCCGACGGTGAGCGCGGTCAGGATGATTCGTTCCTGCTCGCGGATGTGGGCGACCGAGTAGCCCTCGCCCGGACTCGCCCGCTCCTGCCGGCCGATGTAGTCGAGCTTGATCCCCTCGGGGAGGATGCCCGGCATTCTGCGGCGCATCACACTCCAGATTCCCATGTTGCGCGGCTCCTCCTGGACCCAGGCGATCTCCCTGAGGTTGGGATAGGACGAGATCATCTTCTCGAGTTGGTCGCTGGCAAACGGATATAGCTGCTCGACCCGTGCGACGGCGACGTTCTCGGCCGATTCGCGGCTGTCTGAACCATCGATGTCGTAGTAGATCCGGCCCGAGCAGAGCACCAGGCGCTCTACCTTTTCCCGTCGCTTGGTCGCCCGCGGGTCGTCGAGGATGAAATGGAAGTGCTCGTTGGTGAGCTGATCGAGGCTGGCCGTCGCGGCGGCCAGCCGCAGCAGCCCCTTCGGCGTGAAAACGATCATCGGCCGGGGCCGGCGGATCATCGCCTGACGCCGGAGCAGGTGAAAGTACTGGGCGGCGGTCGAAGGGTTGGCGATTCGCATGTTGCCTTCTGCGGCGAGCGAAAGGAAACGCTCGATGCGGGCGCTGGAATGCTCGGGGCCGGCGCCTTCGTGGCCGTGGGGCAGCAGCAGGGTGAGACGCGAGGTCAGACCCCACTTCAGTTCGCCGGAGGCGATGAAGCTGTCGATGATCACCTGGGCCGAGTTGGCGAAGTCACCGAACTGGGCCTCCCAGATCACCAGTGACTCCGGCGTCGATGACGCGTAGCCATATTCGAAGCCGAGGCAGGCCGTCTCCGAAAGCGGGCTGTTGTACAGCTCCATCGGAGCTTTGGCGTCGTCCAGATGCTCGATCGGGGCGTACTTGAGTCCGGTCTTTTCGTCGTGCAGAACGAGGTGCCGCTGGGAAAACGTGCCACGCTCGGTGTCCTGGCCGGTCATGCGAATGCCGATTCCGTCGGTCAGCAGCGAAGCCAGGGCGAGAGACTCGGCGTGGGCGAATTCGATTCCACCCGATTCGAGCGAGTCGATCCGCTGGTCGAGTGGCTTTCGCAGCTTGCGGTGAACGGTGAAACTGGCGGGTACTTCCAGCAGTTCGCGGTTCAATTCACGCAGGCGATCGGCCGGTACCGCGGTCGCGACCGGGGGGCTGGGGCTCCGGCCGAGCTCTCCGGTGCCGATGTTGGTCACGGTCGGGTCTTCGTAGACGCCGGAATCCATCTTCTCGCGCAGACCCGAGAGCGTCTCCTTCAGTTCGGCACGCCGCTCTTCGGCCGCCTGCTCGACTTCAGCCGGCGTCACCACTTTCTGCTCGATCAGCTTCTCGGCATAGATCTCCGATGCCGGCTTGTGAGCCTTGATCGTGGCGGTCATCTTCGGCTGGGTGTAGGCCGGCTCGTCGGTTTCGTTGTGGCCGAAGCGGCGGTAGCCGACCACGTCGATCACGATGTCCCGCTCCCACCGCTCCCGGTAGGCCATCGCCAGGCTCATCGCCTGGCTGCACGCTTCGACGTCGTCCGCGTTGACGTGGATGATCGGCACGTTGAATCCCTTGGCCATGTCGGCTGCGTACGGAGTCGAGCGCGACTCGATCGGATCGGTGGTGAAGCCGATCTGGTTGTTCTCGATGATGTGGATGGTGCCGCCGACCGAATAACCGTCGAGGCTCTGCAGGTTGAAGGTCTCGGCGACCACGCCCTGTCCCGGGAAGGCGGCATCACCGTGCAGGAGCAGCGGAACCGCACGCTTGCTCTCGTGAATGAGCTCGGCCCCGTCGGCTTCGCTCTGAGCTTCCCGCGTGGCACCGGTGACCACCGGGTTGATGAACTCGAGATGGCTCGGGTTCGGGTACAGGTGGACCACCATCGTCTTGCCTTCCTCGTGCTCGGTCTCTCCGATGTGGCCGTAGTGGTACTTGACGTCGCCGGTCCCGCCGTGAGGGATCGCGGCAACCGCTTTCACGTCCTCGATTCGTTTCGAGCCCTCGAACTCGGCGAAAATCGACTCGACCGGGCGGCCGACATTGTGGGCCAGCACCGAAAGCCGACCGCGGTGGGCCATCCCGAGCACGACCTCCCGGGTCCCGCTTGCGGCGGCCGTCGCGTTGAGTTCGTCGATCATGGTCACGATCGCATCGAGTCCTTCGATCGAGAACATCTTCTGGCCGAGGTAGGTCCTTTCGAGGAAGCGCTCGAATTCGAATACGTCGATCAGCCGGTCCAGCAGCAGCCGCTGCCTCTCCTTGCCGAGCGGCCTGCGGTGGGCTCCGGTCTCGATCATCTCCCGCATCCAGACCCGCTGCTGGTGAGAGGAGATGTGTTCGAACTGGTAGCCGATCGAGCCGGTATAGGCGGCTCGCATCCGGGGCATGGCTTCGAGCAGGGTTTCTCCGGGATCCCCGACGCGAAGGACCGAGGCCGGGATCTGGGCCATCAGCTCCGGGGTCAGGGCGACGGTTTCGGGGTGGAGAGACGGATCACCCTTGGGTTCGCTTCCGAGCGGATCGAGGTCGGCCGCCAGGTGACCACGGGTGCGGTAGCCCTTGAGCAGCGAAGTCGCCGCCTGGACGGCCTGCAGAAGTTCAGGGGCTGGCGGTTCGGCGATCGAGCTCGATGCCGCCGCTCCGGACAGCGGAATCGCCAGGCTCGCCTTGGGTACCGACATGGCCAGGACCGAAGCATCGAGTCCGAGATCTGTCGTGACCTTTTCGTAGAACTCGGAGTCGCCGGACAAAAGGCGGTCGAGGCTCTTGAGGAAATTGCCCGACTCGGCACCCTGAATGATGCGGTGGTCATAGGTCGAGGTCAGGGTCATCACCTTGGAGACACCGGAGTTCTCTATCCGGGCGGGATCGGCGTGTGACCACTCGGGCGGGTAGGCGATTGAACCGGCCGCGACGATCGTGCCCTGCCCGGCCATCAGGCGCGGCACCGACGCGACGGTGCCGATCCCGCCCGGATTGGTCAGGGTGATGTTGGTCCCGGCAAAATCGTCCGGCGTCAGCCGGTTTTCCCTGGTCTTGGTGATCAGTTCTTCGTAGGCAGCGTGAAATTCGGTGAATTTCATTGAGTCGGCGCCTCTGATCGCGGGGACCATCAGGCTGCGGGAGCCGTCCTTGCGTTCCACATCGACGGCGATGCCGAGGTTGATCGCTCCGTCGTCTATCGCGAACGATTTGCCGTCGCGTTCCTCGTAGTGGCGGGCCATCACCGTCCATTCGCGGGCTGCCTGGACGATTGCCCAGGCGACCAGGTGGGTGAACGAGACCTTCATGCCACGTTCGGCAAGAGCGACGTTCATGCCGTCGCGCTTTGCGTCGAGGGTGTCGACCGCGATGGTCCTGAACGATGTCGCTGTCGGGATTGAACGACTCTCGTTCATCGCCTTGGCCAGCATCCCGGCCGGTCCGCGCAGCGCGATCTCGCCCTTGTCCGACGATTCGCCGCCCTCGGCTGCGGCAAGCACGTCGACCTTGGTCACCTTGCCGCCGGGGCCGGACCCGTTGATCTGATCGAGCGTCAGTCCCTCGGCTGCGGCGACCCGGCGGGCGATCGGGGTGGCCCGGCCCTGACCGACGTCGACACCGCCGTTCGCCGAACCGTCGGCATCGACTCGTCCGGTGCCGGAATCTTCGTCCCGTCCTGTGCCGCCCTCCGGCTCACTTCCGGACGGGCCGCCCGGAGAAGGGCCATCGGCATCGGCCGGGTCGAGTTCGGCAAGAGTCGCCCCGACACCGATCTCGTCGTCCGGTTCGGCGCACAGCCTGGTGATCTTTCCGGCCGCCGGTGAAGGAACTTCGGCGTCGACCTTCTCGGTCGAGACCTCGACCAGGATCTGGCCCTCTTCGACCACGTCGCCGACCCCGACATGCCATTCGAGGACGATGCCCTCGGTCACCGACTCGCCCATCTGGGGCATCACTACTTCGAGAATCGCGGTTTCGGCCATCTGTCCCCAGTCTATGCAAAGTCAGCGGCCGCGTTACCGCCGCTTTGCGATGACCCCGGATTCACCTTCGCGGCCGGAGTTGTAGGGTCTCGGAAAGTCCGGATCGTTCAGGATCGGAAGCTCGGAGGAGGAGCGATGAATTACTTCGTAACCGGTGGCACAGGTTTTATCGGCCGATACCTCGTCGAGCGGTTGCTCGAGCGCGGTGGGACCGTTCACGTTCTGGTCCGCGAAGGCTCCCGTGGCCGACTGGAGGAACTCCGGTCGGGATGGGGCGAAGCCGGCGAACGTGTGGTGCCGGTAGTCGGCGACCTGAGCCAGCCCCTGCTCGGGGTGGAGGCCGCCGAGATCGAAGACCTGACCGGAAAGATCGATCACTTCTACCACCTCGCTGCGGTCTACGACATGGAGGCCGGTGAGGCCGCGATCCGGGCCGCCAACATCGACGGGACGATCCACGCGGTCGAGCTTGCCAACCAGATCGAGGTCGGGTGCTTTCACCTGGCCAGCTCGATCGTGGTGGCCGGGCTCTACAAAGGGACCTGGCGCGAGGACATGTTCGAGGAGGCCGAAGGCCTCGACACCCACCCCTACTTCCGGACCAAGCACGAGTCGGAGGCGATCGCCCGCGACCAGCTCGAGCGTCCCTTCCGGATCTACCGGCCGGGAATCGTCGTCGGCGATTCCGAAACCGGCGAGATGGACAAAGTCGACGGTCCCTACTACTTCTTCAAGCTGATCCAGCGGATCCGGGGGGTGATTCCACCCTGGATGCCCACGATCGGCATCGAGGGCAAGCAGATCAATCTGGTCCCGGTGGACTTCGTCGCCGATGCGATCGACCACATCAGTCACGAGGAAGGACTCGACGGCAAGACCTTCCACCTGACCGACCCCAAGCCTCACAGCGTCGGTGAGATCCTCAACCTGTTCGCCAGCTCTGCCCACGCCCCCCAGATGTCGATGCGGCTCGATCCCAAGATGGCCGACATGATTCCTCCGGCGGTCCGCGGGGGCCTGATGATGCTGCCCCCGGTAAAGCGGATCTCCGACACCGTCCTGGCCGATCTGGGAATCCCGCGCAAGGTCCTGGTCTACGTCAACTACCCGACCAGATTCGACTGCACGAACACGCTCGCGGCGCTCGAGGGAACCGGCATCGCGGTCCCGGCCCTGGAGACCTACTCGGACCAGCTCTGGGACTACTGGGAGCGCAACCTCGACCCCGACCTGTTCAAGGACCGCTCGCTGAACGGGGCGATCGGTGGCAAGATCGTGATGATCACCGGTGCCTCGTCCGGCATCGGCGAAGCGGCGGCAATCAAGTGCGGGGCAGCGGGGGCGACGGTGCTGCTCGTCGCCCGCAGCGTCGACAAGCTGGAGGCGGCCAAGGCCGAGATCGAGGCGGCCGGCGGCAAGGCTGAAATCTGCCGCTGCGACCTGTCCGACGTCGACGACATCGAGCGGATGGCCAACGAGGTGCTGGCAGAGCATGGCCACGTCGATGTCCTGGTCAACAACGCCGGCCGCTCGATCCGGCGCTCGGTGGCGCTCTCCTACGACCGCTTCCACGATTACGAGCGGACCATGCAGCTCAACTATTTCGGGTCGTTGAAGCTGGTTCTCACCCTGCTCCCGCGGATGCGCGAGCGCAAGTCCGGACACATCATCAACGTCAGCTCGATCGGGGTCCAGACCAATACGCCGAGGTTTTCGGCCTACATCGCCTCGAAGGCGGCGTTTGATGCGTTCAGCCGTACGATCGCCTCGGAGATCATCGACGACAAGGTCAACATCACGACGATCTACATGCCGCTGGTCCGGACCCCGATGATCGCTCCGACCAAGATGTATGACGCCTTCCCCACGATCAGTCCGGACGACGCGGCCGAGATGATCACCGGAGCGATGATCAACAGGCCGAAGAAGGTGGCGACCAGGCTCGGTACTTTCGGCGAGATGCTCTACACGGTCTCGCCCAAGGCCTCCGACGCGATTCTCAACACCGGCTACAAGCTGTTCCCCGACTCGAAGGCCGCCAAGGGTGAGAAGGAAGGCCAGGGAGAGGTCGACAAGGCGCCGTCCACCGAGGCCGTCGCTTTCGCCCACCTGTTGCGCGGCGTCCACTGGTAGCGGCGGTCACCGGCAGGAGGAGACACTGACCGGGCGCAGGCTCAAACACTGGGGCTGGGGTTACGAGGACCAGCAACGGCCGGCTGCCGAGGTTGAACAGGCGGCGGCCGGGATCCGGTCGATGCTCGGGTTCGGTGGAGACCCGGTCCCGGCGGTGGGACTCGACGAGGCGACGATGCCGGACGCCCGGCTGGAGGTTCCCGAGGCGGGCACGGCCGGTCTTTTCAGCCGGGACCGGCATGACCGGGCGGTCCACGCTCTGGGCAAGTCCTACGGTGACGTCGTTCGCGGCCACCGCGGCGAGTTCCTGAACGCTCCCGATCTGGTCGCCCGCCCGACCCGGGAGGACGAGGTGCTTGAGGTAATGGAGCGGGCGGCGGAGCGGGGCGCTGCGGTGATCCCGTTCGGCGGGGGGACCAGCGTCGTCGGCGGAGTCGAGCCCCGACTGGCCGATCGGTCGGGACCGGCCATCTCTCTGGACATGACCGCTTTCGACCGCGTCCTGGAGGTCGATCCGGTATCGCTCGGGGCCAGGATCCAGGCGGGAGTGCGTGGACCGTGGCTGGAGGATCAGCTGCGGGAACACGGTCTGACCCTCCGCCACTACCCGCAGTCGTTTGAGTACTCGACCCTGGGCGGCTGGATCGTGACCCGGGCCGGTGGCCATTTCGCCACGGGCGAGACCCACATTGACGACCTGGTCGAATCGGTCCGGGCGCTCACGCCGCGCGGGACCTGGCAGAGCCGGAGGCTGCCGGGCTCGGGCGCCGGTCCCTCGCCGGACCGCATGCTGCTCGGCTCAGAGGGCATTCTCGGGGTGGTGACCGAAGCCTGGATGCGGGTCAGGCCCCGGCCGCAGTTCAGAGCTTCGGCGACGGTCGAGTTCCCCGAGTTCACCGCCGCGGCGACCGGAGCGGTCCGGGCGATCGCCCAGTCCCGGCTGGGCCCCAGCAACTGCCGGCTGATCGATCCGCTGGAAGCGCTGACCACCGGCGCCGGGGACGGCAGCGCCACCCTGCTGCTGCTCGGGTTCGAATCGGCCGCCGTGCCGGTTGACGGACAGCTCGGCCAGGCGATCGCGATCGCGATCGACCACGGCGGCCGAGTCGCCTCAGAGAAGGTGAGCGGGCCGGGCCCGGAGGGGACCGACCCAGGGGAGTCGGGCGGCGGATCGGATCGCTGGCGTGACGCCTTCCTGCTGGCGCCCTACCTGCGAGACACATTCGTCTCCTGCGGCGTGCTCTCCGAGACCTTCGAGACGGCAATCACCTGGGATCTTTTCGAAGAGTTCCATCGCGCGGTGACCGCCGCGACCCGGGAGGCCGTGGCCTCGGTCTGCGGCGGCCCGCCCGAAGGACCGGGTGCGCCCAGGGTGAGCTGCCGGTTGACCCACGTCTACCCCGACGGCGCCGCCCCTTATTTCACCGTGCTCGCTCCGGCGGTCCGCGGAGGCGAACTGGAGCAGTGGCGGGAGATCAAGGCGGCCGCCTCGCAGGCGATCATCGAAGGCGGCGGAACGATCACCCATCACCATGCGGTCGGCCGTGACCACCGGCCCTGGTACGACCGTCAGCGTCCCGGGTTGTTCGCCGACGCCCTCCGGGCGGCAAAGGGCGGAGTGGATCCCGGCGGCCTGCTCAATCCCGGGGTCCTGATCGATCCCTGAGCCGGCCGGTCGCTGAAGCTATCCCTTCATCCCGCCGATGTCTGGACCCTGTCCCGGCCGAGCCGCTAGCCTTCCCCGACTGCATCCCGACTGACCGCCTCTCTCCCCGCGATCGCGGGGAGAGACCCCGACCCCATGGAATCGATGACCCCCGAACAGTCAGCCCCCGAGGGCGAACCGGCGCAAGCCCCCGAGCGTGGACCGCTGCGCGCGGCGCTGAAGACGGCCCGCCCGCACGAATGGGTGAAAAACGTCCTCGTTTTTGCCGGCCTGCTGTTCTCGGGGCAGGTCGACGATCCCTGGGCGGTCGGGCAGGCGCTGATCACCTTTGTCGCTTTCTGCGCGATCTCGAGCGCCGGCTACTTAATCAACGATCTCAACGATGTCGAACTCGATCGCCAGCACCCCAAGAAGAGAATGCGGCCGATTGCAGCCGGCCAGCTCTCGATCGGCGCGGCCTGGGCGATCGCCGGCGGGCTGGCGGCGGGGGCTCTGGCCCTCTCGTTCGCCGCCGTCAACTGGAAGGTGGGCCTGATGGTCGCCGGGTACGGCGCAATCCAGGTGGCCTACTCGTTCGGCCTCAAGCAGGTCGTGATTATCGACGTGATGACCCTGGCCACGCTGTTCATCCTCAGGGTGATGGCCGGTTCGGAAGCGGTCGAGGCTCATGCCTCGGAGTGGCTGATCCTGTGTACCGGCATGCTCGCGCTCTTCCTAGGATTCACCAAACGCCGGCAGGAAGCGGTTTCCGAACTCCACGAAGGGACCAGCAGCCGACCGGTGCTCGAGCACTACTCGCTTCCGTTTCTCGACCAGATGGTGGCCATGGTCACCACCGGCACGGTGCTCAGCTACGCGATCTACACGGTCAACTCGCCCTTGATCGGCTCAGAGATGATGCTGACCGTCCCGCCGGTGGTCTACGGCATATTCCGCTACCTCTACCTGATCTACGACCGCTCCGACGATCGCTCGACCGCGGCTATCGTGGCCGAGGACCGGGGGGTCATGGCCGCCGGAGCGGTCTTCGCCATCACCGCGTTCCTTCTGCTCTACGTTTTCAACTGACGGCCCGGTTTCATCCGGACCGAGGTTGAAATCCAGCCAGGCAAGATCAACGAGGCCCAGCTCACCTGTCCCGACGGCAGCAAAGGCATCGTCGCCGGCTGGGATCTCGACCCCGGACTGGTATCGCTTGGCAATGACCCGCGGCCGGTAACCCGTGCCTTCAAGCTCTACAACCCGACCGGCGAACCGCTGACCGCGAGGCTCAGCCTGCTCTGCCTCGGCGACCGCACCAGCGGCGAGCTCACCGGGCCGGGCGACGTCCACAACACGGCGCAGATCTCGACGACTTCGGGCGAGGACAACACCGACAACAACAGCTCCACCGCCACCGCATCCATCCAGGGGGGCGGGCCGGCAACACCGATTCCCGGGGGAGACCCGTCCAAGCCGGTGGTCAACAGCCCGGTCGGAGATCTGGTGGCCGGAACCCCGATCGCAACCAGGGTCGTCGGTGGCACCGTGAAGCAGAAGAAGAAACGTTTCCTCACCTGGATCACCCGCCCGGCAGCCTGCGGCGGTACGGCCGAGCTTGTCACCGCGCGCAGGTTCAGGCTCAACGGCAATCGGGTCTCGAAAGGCTCAGTTCTGGCCGGAGGCTTCTTCCGCCTCGACCAGGCCGGTTCGCTCAAGGTCAGGCTCAAGCCGAACAGGCTCGGTCGTCAAGTCCTGCGCAGTGGAAAGAAGCTCAAACGGGCCGTGGTCAGCTTCTCAGCCGGCAACCGGCAGCCGGTCCTGGTCAAGCGCAACTAGAGTCTGCTGCGGCCCGGGTGACTGCGGCCGCCGGGCCGGTTACCTGCGGACCTCGAGATCGCCCGCCAGCTCGATCCTGCCGGCGCGGGTGAATTCGACGTCGATCGTCTCGTCTTTCCTGTAGGTGCCGAACAGCCCGAGCAACAGGGCCATCTTGCGCCCGGTGCCCAGCTCCTCTTTGACGATCTCCCGGGTGAATACGATCTCTGATCCTTCAATCTCGTAGTCCGATCCGGCGACCTGGGCCAGACCGTTGACGAACACCGCGATCGGCCTGCCCGCCCCCTGCGGCAGGCGAACCCGACGGCCGGCGGCGTAGGAACCCTTGGGGATCTCCTGCTCGGGTGTTCCGGGTGAGTCAGCCATCGCCCAGGGCCCTGCGAATCGAATCGAAGATATCGTCCCGGCTGTCGGCGGGGAACTGTTTGCGGGCGATCCCGCCGCTGAAGCCGATCAGGGTGCCGTCGCCCTGGATGTCGAGACCGGCGGTGGGCGGCGAGAGAAACCCTTTGCCGGCGATCTCTATGCGGGCGTTTACGATCTCCCCCGGCTCATAGTCGCGGATCGCCTTGACCCCCCGGGCCGGTCCTTCGGCCAGGACCGCGTCGGTCGCCGCCGACGCGGCATCGATCGCGGCATCGAGGTCGTCGAAGCTCTGCCGGGATACGTCGGGTCCGTCGCGGATGGTCAGCTTCCAGGTGGCCAGGCGACTCAGCCTTCCCGGGTCAGGCCCCGGGACGGGTGGCCGGGGGTCCGGAAATAGTGTTACCGCCGGACCGATCGGCGATCGGCTCGTACTCGGCGTCGATGGCGCCGGTGTAGATCTGCCGCGGCCGGGCGATCTTGCCGCCGGGCTCGGCGGTCATTTCGAGCCATTGCGAGATCCAGCCGGAGGTCCGCGGGATGGCGAAGATCGCCGTGAACATGTCCGGTGGAATCTTCAGGGCTTCGTAGATCACTCCCGAGTAGAAATCGACGTTGGGGAAAAGCTTGCGCGAGACGAAGTACTCCTCCTCGAGCGCGTGCCTCTCGAGTTCGGTCGCGATCTCGATCAGCGGGTTGTACTCGGTTGCCTCGAAGACGTCACCGGCGTGGTCTTTGATCACCTGGGCCCGCGGGTCGTGGTTCTTGTAGACCCTGTGGCCGAAGCCCATCAGCTTTTCTTCTTTCCGTTTCACGCTCTCGAGGAAGTCGGGCACGTTCTCGACCTTCTCGATGTGTCTCAGCATCTTCAGCACGGCTTCGTTGGCGCCTCCGTGGAGGGGACCGTAGAGAGCGGCGATTCCGGCCGCCACCGCCGAGTAGGGATCGGCCCCGGACGAGCCCACGGAGCGGACCGCGCTGGTCGAGCAGTTCTGTTCGTGGTCGGCGTGCAGGATGAACAGCACGTCGAGCGCCCGGGCGACCCTCGGATCCGGTTCGTACTTGGTCTCGGTCATCTTGAACATCATCGAGAGGAAGTTCTCCGAATAGGAGAGATCGTTGTCGGGGTAGGCGTAGGGCAGGCCCGAGTTGTGCCGGTAGGAGAAAGCGGCAAGGGTCGGGATCTTGGCGATCAGGCGGATCGTCGCCAGGTAGCGTTCGACCGGGTCCTCGAGCTTTTTCGCATCGGGGTAGAAAGTCGAAAGGGCACCGGTGGTCGCCAGCAGCATTCCCATCGGGTGGGCGTCGTAGCGAAAACCGGTGAGGAACTTCTTGATGTCCTCGTGGACGAAGGTGTGGTGGGTGATGTCGTAGGTCCAGTCTTCGAGCTGGGGCCTCGTCGGCAGCTCTCCGAAAACCAGCAGGTAAGCGACCTCCAGGTAGGTCGATTTCTCGCAGAGCCGTTCGATCGGGATACCCCTGTGCTGCAGGACACCGGCGTCGCCGTCGATATAGGTGATCGCCGAAGTGCACGAGGCGGTGTTGGTATAGGCCGGGTCGTAGGCCATCATCCCGAAGTCGTCTTCATGCACCTTGATCTGGCGCAGGTCCATCGCCTTGATCGTCTCGGACTCGATCGGCAGTTCGTACCGGCGCCCGGTCCGGTTGTCGGTCACGGTGAGGCTGTCTTCGCCCGTTGCTGCTACGGAACCGTCGCCGGTCGCGGCAGATTTGGCTGTTTCTTCGGTCGGCATCGATTTCCTCGGAGTCACTGTTCTCGTTCCTCTGGTCTTTCCAAGTATCGCAGTTCCGGCTTCTGATCCGGCCCGATCCGGACGGCCGGAGCGATTTCACCGGCCGGACCTGCCGCCGATCGCCTGGCAGCCCGGCGGGGGTGGGGACCGGGCGACCCCAGTCAGGTTGGGGGCGCGTTCGAAAGTGCTCTCCTGACCCGGTTCAGGACCGGCTCCCTGACCCACGTCCGCGAGGCCCACGCGTAGGCGAACCCGAGCGGCAGAACCACCGCTGACCAGAGCAGAAAGTTGGCCAGGCCGCCGCTGCGGCCGAGGGGCAGAAGCTGGCCGACGTAGAAGGTGATCGGCAGGTGGATCAGGTAGATCCCGTAAGACTGCCCGGCAGTCCAATTTGCCCCCGGATTGTCAAAGATCCGTCGGATCCAGAGCGGCCCGAGCGCGATCGCGAGCATCAGCACGGCCCTTGAAGCAGAACTGGCCAGGTTTTCCCAGATCAGCATCCTGCCGCGGCTGCCGCCGTCAATGCCGGTGGTTGACTGGAACGCCGCGTCGTAGTAGGCGGTCGAGGCCAGCAGGTAGATCACGATCGCCAGCCCGGCACCCAGCGGGACCCCCGATCTGACCCAGCCCGACTCGGGGCTGGCCCGACCCCGGAGATAGAGAACTGCCGCGGCCATTCCGAGAGCGAAGGAGAAGGCAAAGGCCGGAGTCTGGTCGATGGCGACCAGCTGGACCTGAAAGTCAGAGAACTCGTTCCCGGAGATTCTCTGAAAGACGCCCGGAAGGTGGAGCACCGCAAGCTTCCAGGCGACGGTTACCGCCGCCGCCAGACCGAGGCCCCACCAGATGTGCCGGTAGAAGAACCGGCTGACCAGCGGCAGCACGAGGTAGAGACCGATCAGCACCGGGATGATCCAGAGGGCACCGCCGATCCAGAAATCGGCCACGAAGTCGGCATCGAAGAGCCGGACGATCGACTGCAGGTCGAACACATAGACCAGGATCAGTCCGATCGAGGGCATCGGGGGCCGGACGGCGACCGGAATCAGGACGATCATCGCCAGCACCACGGCCAGCGAAAGCCAGTACTCCGGCTGGATCCGGGCAACTCGCCTGATGTAGAAGTCCCGCACGCTGCCGAAGCTCCCCTTCCGGCTGAGGACCGGAAGAAAGAGCAGAAAGCCGCTGATTACGAAGAAGAAGTCGATCGTGTTCCCGAGCAGGATCCAGGTGGCCCGGCCGACCAGGTCATCGCGGCCGGCCACCAGCACCCCGGATGCGCCGAAAATATGAAATACGACCACCCCGGTCAGGGCGAACGCACGAAACCCGTCAAAGACCCCCAGCCTTTCCGGTCGGTCAGCCGGAGACCCCACGTTTCAGTCGCTTCGGAGCCTGAAATCCGTCATCGAACGCAGCGCTACCAGTCTGGACTCGATCTCGTCCCGGGTCAGCCGGCTGACCCGCTCGGTACCGAACTCCTCGACGTTGTAAGAGGCGAGCACGGTCCCGTAACCCATGGCGGTTCGCAGCGTCTGCTGGTCGATCGCTTCGCACTCGCCGTCCAGGTAGCCGAGGAACCCTCCGGCGAAGCTGTCACCGGCGCCGGTGGGGTCGCGCACGTCTTCGAGCGGGAACCCCGGCAGGGCGAAGAAGCCGCCCGGCGTAAACAGGGCCGCTCCGTATTCACCCTGTTTCGCGATGACCACTTTCGGTCCGAGGGCCAGAACCGCGTTGGCCGCCCGGGCCAAGTTGGGCTCATCGGTCAGCTGTCTGATTTCGGCATCGTTGATCAACACGCAGTCGGCTTCTCCGATCGCCGACCGGAGTGAATCTTTCGCGGTGTCGATCCAGAGATTCATCGTGTCGAGCGCCGTGAACCGGGCCGAATCGCACTGGGCCCGGACCTGGCGCTGCAGATCGGGCTGGATGTTGGCCAGGAAGAGCATGTCCGCGCCGCTGGACTCCGGAGACAGCTTGGGCTCGAACTCGCCGAATACGTTGAGCTGGGTGTCGTCGGTGTGGGCCATGTTGAGGTCGTACTCATAGTGGCCCTTCCAGAAGAAGGTGGAGGCCCCCTCGACCTGCTCGATGTCGTCGGTGATCACGCCGTGGCTCTCGAGCACGTTGAGTTCGGTCGCGGTGAAGTCGTCGCCGACCGGACCGACCACACGTACCGAAGTGAAGTAGCTGGCCGCCAGGGAGAAATGAACGGCCGACCCTCCCAGCATGCGCTCGCGTTCTCCGAAAGGAGTCTGGACAGCGTCAAAAGCGATCGAGCCGACGACGGTCAGCGTCAAGGGGTTCCTTTCGTTCGGAGGTGGTGCTCGCCTGCCGGATGGCAGCTGCTGGCCTTAATCCTTTCAGGCAGGCGTTGAAATTGCGTGCACCGTGCCAATATGGGCAGGTGAAAGCGATTCAGATAACCGAGTTCGGCGGACCCGAGGTCATGAACCTCGTTGATCTGCCCGAACCTGACCCCGGCCCCGGTGAGGCTCTGGTCCGGATCAGCCGGTCCGGCGTCAACTACGCCGATACCCATGCGACCCGGGATGACTACCTGGCCAAACAGGAGTTGCCACTGGTGCCCGGCGCCGAATTCGCCGGTATCGCGCCAGATGGCCGCCGCGTTGCCGCGGTCGTGGCCAACGGCGCCTACGCCGAGGCGATCGCCGCCCCCGAAGCTTCCCTGGTCCCTATCCCCGACGAAGTTGATGACGAACAGGCCGCCGGCCTTCTGCTGCAGGGCCTGACCGCAGACGGCATCCTCCGGATTTCGGCCGATCTCCAACCGGGCGAAACGGTGGTGATCAACGCAGCGGCAGGAGGAACCGGCAGCCTGGCGGTCCAGATCGCCCGCTCGATGGGCGCCGGCCGGATCATCGCGCTGGCCTCCAGCGAGGAGAAGCGGGACCTGACTCTCACCCTCGGCGCCGACGTCGCGGTTGATTCGAGAAGCGCCGATCTGAGGCAGGAGATCCTGGATGCGAACAATGGCCGTCAGGTCGACGTCGTCCTCGAGATGGCCGGCGGGCAGGCATTCGGGGACTGCCTGCGGGCTCTGGCCCCGTTCGGGCGGCTGGTCACCTTCGGCATCGCCTCACGCGAAGAAAACACCGTTAAGACCGGCCACCTGATGAGAAACAGCCGGGCGGTGATCGGCTTCTGGATGGTCCACCTGCTGATGCGGCCGGAACTCGCCCGCCAGGGGATCGAGCGGGTTCTGGGGGCCGCGGCAGGCGGCGAACTGAAGACCGTCCTCGGCGGCACATATGCCCTGGATGAAGCTCCCAGCGTCCATGAGAAACTGGCCGCACGACAGACCATCGGCAAAATCCTGTTGGATCCCTCACTGTGACCACATTCAAGGAACTGGGGCTCTCCCCCGACATTCAGAAGGCGATCGACGAACTCGGCTTCACCGAGCCGAGCCCGATCCAGGAGGAGGGCATCCCCCCGCTCCTGGCCGGCCACGACGTGATCGGCCGGGCTCAGACCGGAACCGGCAAGACGGCCGCCTTCGGCATCCCGATGCTGCAGTACCTCGATCCCGACAACGATGAGGTCCAGGCGGTCGTGCTGACTCCGACCCGCGAGCTCTGCATCCAGGTGACCCAGGCGCTCCGGACCTACGCCGAGCACCTCGATATCGAGATCGTCGCGGTCTTCGGCGGTGCCCCGATCCGCAGTCAGCAGTCCCAGCTCCGTTCCGGTGCCCACGTGGTGGTCGCCACCGTGGGCCGGATGAAGGACCTGATCTCCCGCCGCTCACTCGTGCTGACCGCGGCCCGCTTCGTGGTGCTCGACGAGGCCGACGAGATGCTCGACCTCGGATTCCTGGAAGACGTAGAGAAGATCCTCCGCATGTGTCCGAGCGGCCGCCAGACGGCTCTTTTCTCGGCCACCATGCCGCCACCGATCCAACGGCTGGCCGAGGGTTACATGTACGACCCGATCATGGTTTCGATCACTCCGGAAACCCTGACCGTCGACGCGATCGAACAGGCCTACGTCGAGGTCAGCGGCCGCGACAAGACCGACAAGCTGGTCGAGGTACTGGAGGCCGAGGACCCGGAGCAGGCGATCATGTTCTGCCGGACCAAGCTGGGCTGCGCCCGGCTCGAACGGGACCTGCGCAATCGCGGTCTGGGTGTCAAGGCGCTTCACGGCGATCTCAGCCAGGGCAGCCGCGACGGCGTGATGATCTCCTTCAAGGGACGCCGCACCAAACTCCTGGTCGCGACCGACATCGCCGCCCGGGGACTCGACATCGAGCACGTCACCCACATCATCAATTACGACCTGCCGAATACCTCCGAGACCTATGTCCACCGGATCGGACGGACCGGGCGGGCCGGACGGACCGGGCGGGCGATCACCTTCGTGACCCCGGCCCAGCGCAAGGATCTCGAACAGATCAAGTCGGACATGAAGATCTCGATCATGGCCTGGGAGACCCCGGAGGAGCGGCTGGAACACGCTCCGAGGCTGCGCGGCCGCCAGGGAGGGGGAGCCCCGCTCGACGAGCAGCCGGCGACCTCGAACGGCGACCCGCGGTCCGGGCCGGCTGAGGACCGGGACTCCTCTCGCGACTCGGATCGCCCGGAGAAAACGGATCGCCCGGAGCCGCCGGAGGTGCCGGAAGGCCGGACCAAATTGTTCATCAACCGCGGCAAGCGCAGTGGCATCACCGAGGACGATCTTCGCTGGGCCCTTCAGGAGGGCGCAGTGTTGCCGGAGGAGGCGGTTTCGGAGATCAGGATTCTTGACCGGTTCTCTTTCGTGGAGATCGACAGCGACCGCGCCGAGAAGACGGTCGAGTTCCTCGACGGGTCCAAACTGAAGGGCTCCGAGATCCGGGTGGAAGTCGCCCGAAGCTAGTCTGCCGCCGGGCGACACACCGCCCGGGTGCGTAAGATCCGGCCCGATGAGCGCTACCGGTGATGGAATCTCGGAAGGTCCGCTTGAGGACTGGTTTAGAGGCAGGATAGACAGCCTGGAACCGCCGCTCGACTACGAACAGATCCACGGCGGTCTGTCGAACATGACCTTTCTGGTCACCGACCAGTCCGGTGCCCGCTGGGTACTCAGGCGCCCGCCGCTCGGCAAGCGACTCGGATCGGCCCACGACATGGGCCGCGAAGTTAAGGTTGTGTCCTCCCTGGCCGACACCCCGGTCCCGGTTCCCCCGGTGGTCGGTTATTGCGGAGACGACGAGGTGAACGGGGCACCGTTTTACGTCATGGAATTCGTCGAGGGCCCCGTGTTGCGGACTGCCGACCAGGCGGAACTCTTCCCCGCCCCCGAACAGCGGTACCGGCTCGGCACCGGCCTGGTGGATACCCTCGCCGCGATCCACTCGGTCGATCCCGATGCGGTCGGCCTGGGGGATCTCGGTCGGCGCGAGGGCTACGTCCCGCGGCAGCTGAAGCGCTGGAACGGGCAGTGGGAGAAGTCAAAGACCCGTGAGCTGGAAACGGTCGAAGAACTGCATGGCCGGTTGACCGCGGCGATTCCCGACCAGAGAGAGACCACGATCGTTCACGGCGACTATCGGCTCGACAACGTCATCTACAGCCCTGCCGGCGAGGTGGCCGCGGTGGTCGACTGGGAGCTCTGCACCCTCGGGGACCCGATGGCCGACCTCGGCCTGCTGATGGTCTACTGGGTCGAAGCAGGCGACGAAGTGGTACCGCTGTTCAACCCGGCCACGGTCGCCCCGGGCTTCCCCGGGAGGGCCGAACTGGCCGCGCACTACGCCGAAGTCTCGGGCCGCGACATTTCCGATCTGGACTACTTCGTCGCCCTCGGCTACTGGAAGCTGGCGATCATCGTCGAAGGTGTGCTCGACCGCTTCCAGAAAGGCCAGTACGGGAAAGCGGCCGAAACCGGCGGCCGGGATTTCGCGCGCACGGTTGAGACCCTGGCCAGAGCCGGTCTCGACGCGACCGACCGCATCCAGAGCTCCTAGCCGGCCGGCCCGGAGACGATCCCCCCGAGGCTAGTCCTGCGCGGCCGCTTTCTTGACCTGCCGGCCGACTTCGCGCCGGGCGATCACCATCTTGTGGACTTCGTCGGGACCGTCGGCCAGCTTCAGCATGCGGCTGTATCGCCACATCGCCGCCAGCGGGGTGTCGTCGGTCATGCCGAGCGCACCGTGAACCTGGATCGACCGGTCAAGCACGTTCATGACCACGTTTGCCGCGACCACCTTGATCATCGAGATCTCCTGGCGGGCCGCCCGCTTGCCGACGGTGTCCATCTTCCAGGCGGCGTGCAGGGTGAGCAGCCGGGCCTGGTCGATCTCCATCCTCGAGGTGGCGATGAACTCCTGGACGAACTGCTTGTCGGCCAGCGGCCCACCGAAGGCAATCCGTTCGGCTGCACGCACGCACATCATTTCGAGGCCCCGTTCAGCGCTGCCGATCGCCCTCATGCAGTGATGGATCCGGCCCGGACCGAGGCGGTCCTGGGCGATCAGAAATCCGGCCCCGCGCTCGCCGAGCAGATTCGATGCCGGCACACGGCAATCGGTGTAGCCAATCTCGCAATGTCCCGGGCCCTTGTCGTGTCCCATCACCGGGATTGACCGCACCACCTCGAAACCGGGGGTATCGGTCGGCACCAGGATCATCGAAGCCCGGGCGTAGGGGTTGCCGTCGGGCTCGGTGATGACCATGGCGATAGCCAGGTCCGCGCCCACCGCACCGGAGGTGAACCACTTCAGCCCGTTGATCACCCACTCATCGCCATCCAGTTCCGCTGTCGCGGTCAGGCCGGTCGGGTCTGATCCCGAAGTCTCGGGCTCGGTCATCGAAAAGCAGCTGCGGATCTCGCCGTCGAGCAGAGGCTGGAGCCAGCGCGACTTCTGCTCGTCGCTGCCGTGCTCGGCCAGAATCTCCATGTTGCCGGTGTCGGGGGCCGAACAGTTGAAGACCATCGGCGCCACTCCAGGCGAGCGTCCCGTCTCTTCGCAGATCAGCGCGTATTGCCAGTTGCTGAGGCCGGCCCCGTATTCGTCCCCCGGCATGAACAGGTTCCAGAGACCCTCCTCTTTGGCCTTTTCGCGGATCGCGACCAGCTCCGCCGGGTATGGAACCCCGGGGCCGACCTCGTCATCGAGCGCGTCGTAGAGCTCGAATTCGCGGGGAAATACGTGTTCGTCCATGAAGGCACGAACACGATCACGCAGGGCGGTTATCTCGGAGCCGGGTTCGAAGTCCATGCGGCGTAGCGTACCCGGAACCCGCCCGGCCGAAGTGGCCGACGCACCGCCGGCGAGTCGTCACTCGCCCCGCCGGTCTGTCGCGCCGCCCGTCCGCCGCGGATCAGGCCGGTCCGGGCAGGCGGTACCGGGCAAACAGCTCACCTTCGGCCTCGGCCAGGCTGAGCAGTTCCAGCCCAAGGGGAGCCTCGAGCGAGCCCTCGATGATTCTCGGCGCCTCACCCCCGGCCAGGGTAGGCGTAATCGTCAGGAAGAGCTCGTCGACCAGGTTCTCCGCCGCGAGCTGCCCGAAAAGGTGCGGTCCGCCCTCGCAGAGCAGCGCCCGGATCCCTCGCTCCTGCCGTAGATGCCGCAGGACGTCGGCCTGGCGGATTTTGCCCTCCATCGTGACCATCCGCAGCGAAGTCGCGGTTTCGGGCCGCGGCCCCTGGTGGTTGGTGAAGATCAGGATCCGCCCCCCGCCGCAGGTGAAGAGCGGCGCGTCGAGGGGCAGGTCCAGCTTTCCACTGACGATGACCGCGAGTGGGTCGTGAGCAAGGCCGATCCGCTCGCGCCGGGCCCGGGCCTGGGGGTCGCGGACGATTCGCCCGTAGCGTTCGGCCCGCAGGGTTCCGGCGCCGATCAACACCGCGTCGAAGCGGGTGCGCAACGCGAGCAGCAGGTCGGTGTCGGTCCCTTTGCCGAGATCCTTCGAGCGTCCGCCGATTGCCGCCCGGCCGTCGAGGGTGGTGATCATGTTGACCGCGACGAAGGGCCGGTCCTCGCGGGGTGACTCGTACGGCCGATACCCGGCAAGTTCTGCGGCGGGGTCGGTCGGCCCGGGTTCGGGAAGGAGGCGTCGCATCACCGCCCGCCTCTCAGGAGTAGTCGTTCCAGCCGTCAAACTTGCGGCCGGCGAATCCTTCAATTCCGGCTACGTCTTCGCGAAAGCGTCCCTTCAGCGTCTCCATCAGGTCGGCCGGGATCTCGGGCTTGGGGGCGGGCGGCTTGTCCGGGTTGTGGACGACCTTCTCGACCATCCACCGCATCGATTCCGGCAGGCGGTCGAAGTTCCGGTCGAGCGACCTGAGCCCGGGGAGCTTGATCAGCTTTTCCATCACCTGGTACTTGCCTTCGTGCTTGGCCGCAGATTTTTCCCACTGCCGGTCAAACTGTTCTGAAGTGAAGTCCTCGTCGACGCCGAGGAAAGCGAAGGCCCGGCGCATCGTCTGGTCGCGCTCGGCGCCGAGCTCTTCCTGGGTGATGATCTCGATCTGCGCCGGGTCGAACAGCTCCAGGTAGGGCTGCAGCTGCATCCAGTACATCGAACGGTCGATATATGACGTGTCCGGCAGGGCCAGGGTCTGGTCGAACTCGCGGGTTTCGTAACCGGCACCGGTCGCGTGAACCCAGTGGGAGAGAATCCGCTTGATCGGATCCCGCACCATGTAGAGCAGCCGGGCGTCGGGGCAGTATTCGTGGATCCGTTCGGCCACCCCGTTGAAGCGCGGGCGGTTTGTGTAGTGGGGCGAGGACTCACCGTTGATCTTGAAGCGGTCGTCGAAACGGCCGGTGTACCAGTCGAAACCGAGATCCCAGTTCTGTTCGGCGGCGAAGAAGTTGAGCTCCTTCGGCTTGGACATGTTGATTTCCGGATGCAGTCCCAGATAGTGGTGGATCGAGGTCGTGCCGCACTTGAGCCCGCCGATGATGATGAAGTTCGGCAGGGTCGCGTGGCGCCCCCTGCGCCGCGGCAGCCGGCGGTTGCGGTCGGCGGAGAACCGCTCCCTTGCCCGCGAGCACATGGCGTCGTCCGCGGGGTCGTAGCTGGCGGTCATTTCGGGCTCGGTTGTTTTGGCGGTCTCAGGCACAGCGGAGTAGTGTAGCCGGGAATGACCGGACCTATCGTCGCTGCCACTCCGGAAACCGAACGGAGGACCAGGCTTTCCTGGCGGGGCCCCGGTGGAGACCGGCCCGATCTTCCGCTGCCCCCGGCCGCACTTCCCCTGCTTCACCGGGGCACGATGCGCAAACGGTGGCGCTACGTCGGCTACTACGGCGATGAAGTGATGCTCTGCGCGGCCACTGTGCTGATCGGTCCTTTCCGCCACACATTCTGGTCGCTCTGGGACCGGCAGGAGGGCGTGGTCCTGGAGCACACCCGGCTGAGGCCGGGCCGGGCCGAAGTCGCGATTGAGGGCAACTACCTCGAGATCAGATCAGGCGAGGTCAGGGCATCGCTCGTGCTCGGCCATTGCCAGCCGGTGGAGGTCGTTTGTCCGAGCGGCCGCGGCTGGGGCTGGACCCGCAAGCGGGCCGGCGTGCCGATGGCCGGCCGGATTCAGGCGGGCGGACGTTCCTGGCGGGTGGACGGTCTCGGGGTCGATGACGAGTCGGCCGGCTACCAGGCGCGCCGTACGAGCTGGTTCTGGTCGGCCGGAATCGGCACCGCGACAGACGGTCGCAGTCTCGGCTGGAATCTTGTCTCGGGCATCAACGATCCTCCGACCGGCAGCGAGCGCTCGATCTGGATCGACGGTGTGCCGGCCGAAGCCGAACCGGTCGTATTCGACGGCCTTGAATCGGTCATCTTCTCCGACGGAAACCGGCTTGAATTCGAGTTCCGCGACGAGGCCGAGCGCCGCCGGCACGACAATTTCGGCCTGGTCCGTTCGGACTACGTGCACCGCTTCGGAGCCTTCTCCGGAAGCCTCGCCGGGATCGAGCTGGAAGAGGGCTCCGGGGTGATGGAGCGGCACTCCGCCGTCTGGTAGCCAGCAGCGCCCGGCCGCGCCGGGCGCAATCTCCGGACTCAGCTCGACCGCCCGTTGAATCTGCTTTCGACCCTCCACCGCCAGGGTGGCTCGTCGCCCGGTGGTAGCCGGTAGTGGTTGCGGCCGGGAAGGATCTCCAGTGGCACCAGCCTGGGGCTGTCCATCAGCAGGACCCGGGTCCCGGAAGCCGCT
>JAENXK010000083.1 GCA_016649615.1 Thermoleophilia bacterium | reverse complement strand
GCACGCAGGCGGAATCACCGGAGTGGACCCCGGCCTCCTCGACGTGCTGCATGATGCCGGCGACGAAGACCTGCTCGCCGTCGCACAGCGCATCAACATCGATCTCGATCGCGTTCTCGAGAAAGCGGTCGAGCAGCAGCGGATGTTCCGGCGAGGCCTTGACGTGCGTCTTCAGGTAGGTCGCGAGGTCTTCCGGCGAGTAGCAGATCTCCATCGCCCGCCCGCCCAGTACGAACGAGGGCCGGACCAGCAGCGGGTACCCGATGCCGGCGGCGATCGTTTCGGCCTCGGCGGCCGACATGGCCGTCCCGTAGGGCGGCGGCTTGATCCCCAGCCGGTCGATCAGGGCGCCGAACTTGGCCCGGTCTTCGGCCGCGTCGATCGCCTCGACCGGCGTGCCGAGAAGAGGGACACCGGCATCTTTCAGCCCCTGGGCCAGCTTGAGCGGGGTCTGGCCGCCGAATTGGACCACCACTCCCTCCGGCCGCTCGCGCTCGCAGATCGCCAGCACGTGCTCGAGGGTCAGCGGCTCGAAGTAGAGCCGGTCGGAGGTGTCGTAATCGGTCGAGACGGTCTCCGGGTTGCAGTTGATCATCACCGCGTCGCGGCCGCACTCCCGGGCGGTCATCGCGGCATGGACACAGCAGTAGTCGAACTCGATCCCCTGGCCGATCCGGTTCGGCCCCGAACCGAGGATCACCACCGACGGCCGGTCACCGCGGCGGATCTCCGAGGGAGAGCCCGGCTGCTCGTGCGAAGAGTAGTAGTAGGGCGTCGCCGCCTCGAACTCGGCCGCGCAGGTGTCGACTGCGTTGTAGATCCGCTCCAGGCCGTCAGAGCCGTCGCCCTCGGTCGCCAAAACGACCAGTTCCCGCAGGAACCAGTGATCGATCCCGGTACGGGAGTGGACCTCGCCCTCCCCCACTCCCCGGGAGAAGGCGGCCAGGATCTGATCAATCCGGTTAGGGGTCGGGGACCGAGAGCATCTCGAGCAGTTCTTCGGTCGAATCCGGGATCGCGGCCGGCGAATCGATCTCCCGCGAGGCCATCGCCTTGGCGAATGACTCACGGAAGGTGCGTCCGATCGACATCACCTCGCCGACGCTCTGCATGTAGGTGGAGAGCCGGTCGTCTGCCCCGGGGAACTTCTCGAAGGCGAACCGGGGGATCTTGGTCACCACATAGTCGATCGTCGGCTCGAATGAAGCCGGGGTTGCCCGGGTGATGTCGTTGGGGATCTCCTCGAGCGCGTAACCGACGGCCAGCTTCGCCGCCATCTTGGCGATCGGAAACCCGGTCGCCTTCGAGGCCAGGGCCGAGGATCGGGAGACCCGCGGGTTCATCTCGATCACCGCGATCTCTCCGTCGACCGGGTTGACCGCGAACTGGACGTTGGAGCCGCCGGTCTCGACCCCGACCGCGCGGATCACCATCATCGCCGTGTCGCGCAGCGCCTGGTAGACCGGGTCGCTCAGAGACTGGGCCGGGGCCACCGTGATCGAATCGCCGGTATGGACCCCCATCGGGTCGAGGTTTTCGATCGAACAGATGATCACCACGTTGTCGTTGTGATCGCGCATCACCTCGAGCTCGAACTCGCCCCAGCCGATCACCGACTCTTCGACCAGCACCTGGCCGATCGGGCTCGCCGCGATCCCTTTGGCCACGACCCCGGCCAGCTCGTCCCGGGTCGCGGCGATACCGCCGCCCTGACCACCCATTGTGAAAGCCGGCCGGATGATCGCGGGCAGTGAGGCTCCCCCGCCGTCAAGTGACGTGAGCGCCTCCTCGACGCTCTCGACGGTGATTGACCAGGGAATCCGGATCTCGGCTTCGGTCATCACCTGGCGGAACACCTCACGGTCCTCGGCCCTGGTGATCGCCTCGCGGTCGGCCCCGATCAGTTCGACCCCGAACTTCTCCAGGGTGCCGTCGGCGGCCAGGTCCATGGCCAGGTTGAGTGCGGTCTGGCCCCCCAGGGTCGGCAGCAGGGCGTCGGGGCGCTCTTTCTCGATGATTGCCGCGACCGGTCCCGGAAGCAGCGGCTCGACGTATGTCCGGGTGGCGAACTCGGGGTCGGTCATGATCGTCGCCGGGTTCGAGTTGACCAAGATCACTTCGTAGCCTTCTTCGAGCAGGACCTTGCAGGCCTGGACCCCGGAGTAGTCGAACTCGGCCGCCTGGCCGATCACGATCGGCCCCGATCCGATCAACAGGATCTTTTTGATGTCGTCGCGGCGGGGCATCAGCCGGCCAGCTCGAGGAAGCGGTCGAAGAGGTGGCGCGAGTCGTGCGGGCCGGGACCGGCCTCGGGGTGGTGCTGGACGGTCATTGCGGAGGCCTCCGGCAGCCTCAGGCCCTCGACGGTCCGGTCGTAGAGGTTGATGTGGGAGAGCACCGCCTCCCCGAAGTCGGTCTGCCAGCGGACCGGTTCGTCCGCCTCGATCCGTTGGTCCCCTTCCGGGCCGAGCACCGCGAATCCATGGTTTTGCGAAGTGATCTCGATCACTCCGGTCTCGAGGTCCTTCACCGGGTGGTTCGAGCCCCGGTGGCCGAACGGCAGCTTGAAGGTCTCCAGCCCCACCGCCCGGCTAAGCAACTGGTGACCGAGGCAGATCCCGACCACCGGACGCTTGCCGACCAGTTCCCGGACCGTCCCGACCACCGCGTCGACCGCGGCCGGGTCGCCCGGTCCGTTGGCCAGGAAGACCAGGTCCGGGTCGCGCTCCAGCACCGCTTCGGGACCGCTCGAACAGGGAAGCAGCGTCACCCGGCAGCCGCGCTCGCGCAGTTGCCCGACGATGCTGGCCTTGATCCCGGTGTCGATCACGACCACGTGCGGACCGTCTCCGGGGTATTCCACCGGCTCGGGCGGGGTCACCTGACTGGCGAAATCGGCACCGGCCATCGAAGGCTCCGACTCAACCTGCCCGGCCGCCTCCTCCTGGCTCATCTCCGCCGGGAAGATGCCGCCGCGCATCGCTCCGCGGTCACGGATCTGGCGCACCAGCGCCCGTGTGTTGACCCCGCTGATCGCCCAGACGCCCCGGTCCTCGAGCCAGTCGAGCCAGCCGCCCTCGGCCGTTGCGGCGTCATCTCCGTTTCTGCCTTCACGCATGATCACCCCGCGGGCGTGGGGCGCTGAAGACTCCATCGCCGCCTCGGAGACGCCGTAGTTGCCGATCATCGGGTAGGTGAAGGTGATCACCTGGCCGGCATACGAGGGGTCGGTGACCGCCTCCTGGTAGCCGGTCATCGCGGTGTTGAACACGATCTCGCCGGTGCCGGAGGTTCCCGGCCCGCAGAGCAGTCCTTCGTATCTGCTGCCGTCCTCCAGCAGCACGTATCCCGGGCTTCCTGCGTTCACGCCACGCCCAGGCTGAACGAACGCAGCCGGTAGGCGACCTGACCGTCGGCCAGGGTCATCAGCACCCGCCCGGTCAGGGTCTGTCCGGCACACCATGAGTTGTCCGACCGGCTTTCGTAACCGCCTTCGCCGACCACCCACTCGGCAGCCGGATCGACCAGACAGAAGTTGGCCCGGGTTCCGGCCGCGATCGAAAACGGTTCGATGCCGAACGGCTTTCCGCCGGAGCCGAGCTTCTCGACCAGGAGCTCCAGTGGGATCCTGCCGGGGATGACCAACTCCGTGTAAACGGAAGAGAAGGCTGTTTCGAGCCCGGTCACCCCCATCATCGCCGCCTCGAACGGGACTTCCTTTTCTTCGATCGCGTGAGGTGCGTGGTCGGTCGCAATGCAGTCGATCGTGCCGTCGAGCAGCGCCTCTATCAGGGCCTGTCGATCACTTTCGGATCTGAGCGGCGGGTTCATCTTGTGCTTTGAGGCATCCAGATCCCTCACCGCCTCGTCGGTCAGGCAGAGGTGGTGCGGGGTGACCTCGCAGGTGATCGCCACACCGTCAGCCTTGGCCTGCCTGACCGCCTCGATCGACTCGATCGCGGAGAGATGCTGGGCCTGGATCCGGCCGCCTTCGTACCCGGCAATCGCCGCGTCGCGGGCGATCATCACCGACTCGGAAACCGAGGGCACGCCGCGCAGGCCGAGCGCCATCGAGACCTCACCTTCGTGCATGGCACCACCGGCCGACAGCTCTGGATCCTCTTCGTGAAGGGCGATCGTGCCACCACACATCCGCTGATACTGGAGTGCCCGCCGCAGGACGCGGGGGTTGGCTATTGGCAGACCGTCGTCGGTGAAGCCGACCGCACCGGCCTCGCGCAACTCGGCCATGTCGGTCAGTTCCTCGCCGGCCATGTCGCGGGTCACGGTGGCCATGAAGCCGACCGGGACCGAAGCCTCGAGTCGCGCACGGTGGCGGAGCGCCTCGATGTCGGCCGGGTTTGAAACCGGCGGCGAGGTGTTGGCCATGGCCAGCACCCCGGCATACCCCCCGGCCGCGGCCGAACGGGTTCCCGTACCGATGTCTTCTTTGTACTCCTGCCCCGGCGTCCGGAAGTGGACGTGGGGATCGAAAAAGGCCGGAAAGACCATGAGGCCTCGGCCCTCGACCACTTCGGTCCCCTTCCCCGCCTCCAGAGTTCCGGGGTCGGCCAACTGGGATATCTGACCGTCCTCGACCAGCAGGTCGAAGCGGCCGTCGAGCCCGGAACCGGGGTCGAGAACCTCGACCTCGCGGATCAGCAGCGAGGCTTCCGGGCCGGAACGCTGAACCAGCGGCTCTGGAAGCTCCATCGGCAAAGGTTCCGGAGTGTGGTTCATGCCGGCTCTCCGATCGGCACCGGGCCGTCGCTGCCGGCCTCGGCCCCGGTCGCACCCGAGCCGCCGGTCAGGAGCTCATAAAGGATCGCCATTCGCACCGCCAGTCCCGAGCTCACCTGCTCGGCAATCAGCGACTGGTCCGAGTCGATCACGTCAGAGCTGATCTCGACGCCGCGGTTGACCGGTCCCGGATGCATGACCAGCTGGCGCGGCCCGAGCCGGCGGGAGTTGATCTGGAACAGCCGCGCGTACTCGCGGATCGAAGGCACGAAGTTCTCCCCCATGCGCTCGCGCTGCATCCGCAGCAGGTAGATCACGTCGGCGCCGTCCACCTCGTCGAGCGAGTACCTGACCTCGCACCCCGCGGTTTCGATGCCTCGGGGGATCAGGGTCGGTGGCCCGCAGACCGTGACCTCGGCCCCCATCAGGATGAAGGCCTGGATGTTCGAACGGGCGACCCGGCTGTGCAGGACGTCACCGACGATCCAGATCCGCTTGCCTTCGAGCGACCCGAGGCGGTTTTTCAGGGCGAAGACGTCGAGCAGGGCCTGGCTCGGATGCTGGTGCATGCCGTCCCCGGCGTTGATCACCGAGGCTTCGACCCAGTCGGTCAGCATCCTGGCCGAGCCGGCATCGGGATGGCGAATCACTATCGCGGCCGGTTCGTAGGCCGAGAGCGTCTCGACCGTGTCCTTGAGCGACTCGCCCTTGTCGACCGAGGAGCCGCTGGCCTTTACCGAGATGACGTCGGCCGACAGGCGTTTCGCGGCCAGCTCGAACGATGAGGATGTCCTGGTGCTCGACTCATAGAAAAGGGTGGCCACGGTCCGTCCCCTGAGTGCCGGAACTTTCTTGATGTCGCGACGGGTGACCTCGGCGAAACTCTCGGCCCGTTCCAGGATCGTCTCGACCTGCTCACGCTCCAGGTCGTCGATGCTCAGCAGGTGCTTCATCAGACCGCCTCCACCGGGTTGATGATCGAGACCCCGTCCCGCTCGTCGGTCTCGACCAGCTCGACCGAGACCCGCTCGTTCGGCGAGGTCGGCAGGTTTTTGCCGACATAGTCCGGCCTGATCGGCAACTCGCGATGGCCCCGGTCGCAGAGCACGGCCAGCTGGATCCTGGCCGGGCGGCCGTAGTCGAACAGCGCGTCGATCCCGGCGCGCACGGTGCGGCCGGTGTAGAGCACGTCATCGACCAGCACGATCGTCTTGCCGTCGACCGGGAAATCGAGCCGGGTGGCATGGACCACGGGCTGCTTGCCGGTGGTCCGGGCGTTGATGTCGTCCCGGTAGAAAGAAATGTCGATCTCGCCCAGCGGCAGCTCGGCGCCGGCCAGCTCGGAAAGGATGCCTCGCAGGCGTCCGGCGAGAACCGCCCCCCGGGTGTGGATACCGACGATCGCGCACTCGGACGGATCGGGGTTCTTTTCGAGGATCTCGTGGGCGACGCGGCGCAGCGTGCGCTCGACATCGCTCGAATCCATGACTGGCCTTGTGCTCACTGCGACCCTTCTTGGCCTCTCAGGACCGGTTTAAAGGAACCGACGCGACAAAGGGTAGCAGCGGGCGGGGCGTCAGCCGGTGCGTGACGCGTCCTCGGCCGGCGACGCGGCCGGCGGATCGGCCTCCGTCGAATCGCCCTCCGGCGCCCCGCCGGCCGGATCATCGCGCCGGGCTCCGTCCCGGACCAGTTCCGGCTCGCCCCGCTCGGGATAGGGCAGCTCGACCAGGTCGAAATCGCGCGGTGCGACAGCACTCGCAAAGACCACAGTCGCCTCGTCCAGGGCTTCTTTCACGTGATAGCGGGCCGATATGTGAACCAGAGCCAGCATCTTCGCTCCGGCTTCGGAGGCGACGCCGGCAGCCTGGGCCGAAGTCGAATGGCCGGTCTCGGCCGCGCGCTCGGCGTCGGCGGTGATGAAGCTCGAATCGTGAACCAGCAGGTCGGCATCGGTGGCCGCCTCGGCCACGGCCGCGCAGGGACCGGTATCACCGGTGATGACCACGGCCCGGCCCGGCCGGTCCTCACCCATAACCTGTTCGGGGGTGACCTCGCCCTTGCTCCCGGTTACCGTCTCCCCCGCCTGCAGGGCACCCAGCTCGGGGCCGGACTCCACGCCCAGGCGCCCGGCCTCGTCAGGGTCGAGCTTTCCCGGGCGGTCGTCCTCGAGCAGGGCGTAGCCGAGAGCCGTGGTCCGGTGCTCGACCGGGATCGCCTCGATCTCGTAGTCGCGGTGCGGCACGATCTGGCCCGGCCGCAACTCCTCGATTTCGAGGTGGTAGCCGAGCCGCCCGACCAGCGGCGAGAAATCATCCATCAGGCGCCCGAGCCCGACCGGTCCGAGCAGTCGCATCGGTTCGGTGCGGTCGTTCAGGTCGTAGGTCTTCAGCAGCCCCGGAAGTCCCAGGCAGTGGTCGAGGTGAAAGTGGGTCAGGTACAGCTCGTCAACCTGAACCAGCCCGAGTGAGCGCCGCAGCTGGCGCTGGGTCCCCTCCCCACAGTCAAACATCAGTTTCTCCCCGCCACGGGTGACCAGCACCGAAGCGGTGCCCCGGAGCGCGGTCGGCACCGGCCCGCCGGTGCCCAGGAAGGTGACAGAAAGATCCATGGGCCTGAGAGCCTACCCCGGCAGGCAGGGCTCGCCATGGCACCGCTCTGCGGCGCCGGATCGCCCCCGGCCCGCCCGGACTGGCGGCCGGCTTCCCCGGTTGTCCCGTCTCCCTTCCGGCGATCATTAGACTGCGCGCTTCGGCGCCCGTAGCTCAGCTGGATAGAGCGCATGCCTCCGGAGCATGAGGTCACAGGTTCGAATCCTGTCGGGCGCGTACCGGGGTCTAACGCGAACCCGAGGGATTCGGGACTAGGCCGGTCCCGCCGGGCCGGCGCGAAGCTGTCACCGCCGAGCTACGACATAGGAAGTG
The DNA here is from genome assembly GCA_016649615.1 of Thermoleophilia bacterium. Lineage (GTDB taxonomy): Bacteria > Actinomycetota > Thermoleophilia > Solirubrobacterales > 70-9 > 67-14. The sequence continues at coordinate 276 of JAENXK010000083.1, read as the reverse complement.
GACCGGCGACCGGGATGCTGGTCAGCGTCGCCCGCGACGAGTTGACTCGACCTAGGCTCGAAGTCGCTCGTTGTTCGGATCGAAAAGAGGTCCTTCCGAGACAATTGCCGTGGTCCGGTTACCGAGGATGCCAACCTCCACCGACTCCTCGGAACTCGCAATCGCTGTCGGAAGGTAAGCGAGGGCTACGCATTGCTCCAGGGTGTGGCCGAAGCCACCGGCCGCCACATGTCCCACCAGTTCACCGCCCTGAAAGATCGGGTCGTACTGGTGCGG
>JAENXK010000025.1 GCA_016649615.1 Thermoleophilia bacterium | reverse complement strand
TCGACTACCGATCCAGCGGCGCCCGTCGACACGCCCGGTCAAGCGCCGGAGTGAGGAACGCGGCAGCCCCGCCGGCCGATCGAGGATCGGAGCGCGGGCTACCCCGAGCCAAGCTCGGCGAGCAGGCGTCGGGCGTAGTAGTCCTCCCAGCGCTCGTCGGGGTCCTCGCGCGTATAGTCGCGGTCCGCCTCGACGAGCAGCGCTGTGAGCTCACTGCGCACGGGCTTCTCGTCCAGTAGCTCAGGAAGCTCAGACAGGGTGACCAGCCAGTTCGAGTAAAACGATGCCCAATCGGGGTCGGTGCCGTCGGTGATCCGGTAGACGGCGTGGTGCGTTTCGCCGACTTCGTGGAGGAGCTCGCTGATCTTTTGCGCCTGATCCTTGCTGGAAGTCATGAGCGCAGCATCTCACATGCCTGCGCGCCGCCCGCTCTCACGCGTCTCAACGGCCTCAGGCGCCTGAAACATGCGGCTTCGTCTCGAGTCGCAGTAGGGGCCCGGGGCCGAACGGGGGGCTGTAGCGGATCCCGAGCCGATCGTAGACAGACGTCCCGATCGCGATGTCGGCGAGGTAGAGGTCGCCGACCCGCTCTCGTGCCTGATCGGAGGCGAGGCCGCGCTTCGGCAGGGCCAGGGTCATCGTCGCCTCGGCCCCGACGCCAGGTTCGTAGGCGGTGCCGCTCTCGAGCTCGAGGCCGCTCGGGACGTCGAGGGCCAGTACCCGTCCGTCCCTTGTGCGCTCGATCAACCCGGCGATCCGGTCGCCCGGAACGCCCCGCTGGCCGTAGCCGAGCAGTGCGTCGACAAACAGCTCAGGATCGGCGAGATCCTCGCCCCCGACCCGGACCGGGATCCCGAGTTCCAGTAGCAGCTGATATTGCTCTCGCGATACCTCGGAGAGGACCTCCGGCTCTGTGCTCAGACGGACCTCGACTTCGGCGCCCGAGCCGGCCAGCCGCCGGGCGCAAACCAGCCCTCCGCCTCCGTTTCCGCCCGGGCCCGAGAGCACGGCGACGCGGCGGCCCGTCAGATCACCGCCGAGTAACTCCCTCGCCATCGCCGCGAGACTGGCGCCGGCGTTCTCCATCATCCGCACCAGGCTGAGCCCGGTCTCCATCGCGACCCGGTCCACGTCGCGCATCTGGGCGACGGAGATCCAGGTCACGGAGTCGGGGGGTGCGCTCGGCAGGGACACGATTGCCAGCATAGATGTCAGCCGTTTACCGCCCTGCGGCTTGGGCGATGGGTCCCATGAAGTCCTCGAACCTATTGACCTTGCCGAAGGCCATCCATGATCGGTCGGTCTCGAGTCCTTCCCGGCCCACCTGCCTTGAGGATTGGGGATGCAGCCGCTCGGCGAATCCGTTGCGCCGTTGCCGGGTCAGTTGACCGCGACTGAGCGGCCGGGCGCCTCGTTTGCGCTTCATCGGCCGGCTGGATAGGCTCGGTGTGAGAGGGCCAAAGGGAGCGGACCATAAGGAGCATCAGATGCGCAGGATCAAGCAGGGCAAGCCATCGCCGGCCTTCATTGTCGCGGTCGTCGCGTTGGTGGCGGCACTGGGTGGAGGCGCGGTGGCCGGAGTAGCGGTTACGGCTCTGAACAAGAAGGAAAAGAAGCAGGTCGCACGGATCGCCAAAAAGCAGGCGAAGAAGCAGGTCGGGAAGATGCCCGCCGGACCGCGGGGCCCCGCCGGACCGCGGGGCCCCGCCGGAACGCCGGGTCCCACCGGGCCGAGGGGTAGCGAGGGGAGCGCCGGCTCGAACGGCTCCGACGCGAACGCGCTCCAGTTCCTTTCCGTGAAGGACATCAGCGGCGCCGGAACCAGGTACCTGCCGGTCAGCGGCTGGATTGTGGGAGGCGAGATATCGGGGCCGAACGCCCGTTCCGCTGCCGCCGGAGCGTTCACGGCAAGCGACTTCACGGTCAGGTTGAACGCAGCCGTCCAGGGCGGGAACACCCGCACGTTCACGTTTCAAAAGAACGGCGCTCCGACGGCGATTACCTGCAAGGCAAGCGTGGGTGAGGCCGGGTGCACGAGCGGCGCGAGCGTCGCGGTCGCCGCCGGCGACACCGTTCAGATCGTGTCCGGGGTCACCGGGGCCCCGAACTTGAACGATGCGTTCATCGGCTGGCGCGCCGGGAATCCCTAGCGCCGCGGGAGCCGCTTGCACCGAGTCCACGGTGCCAAAGACGTGAGAACGCACCGAGCCGCAGCGCCCGCCGCCAAGCGTGACCCGGGGCCGAAACCCGGTGACCACCGGAGTGGGTCGGGTAGGGTCGCAGGAAAGGCCCGCCGTCGTGGTGCCAGACACGGAGGAGGAGAAATTCATGGTGGACGACGAACTGGTAGAGCAGTTGAGGCAGGCGTACGGTGACTGGATTCAGGGGAATCCGGATCCTGCAGTCGCGCTGCTGGCCGATGACGTGACCTGGGCGTTGCCGGGCAACAGCGCGGTCAGCGGCACGTACAGGGGCATCGAGGAAGTTCAGGGCTTCTGGATGAGCCTCGCCGAGCATCTCCGTGGCCTCGAGGTGCACGAACTGTTGGCGGGCGGCGACCACATCGCGGTTTTGAACAAGGTTGAGCTGACCGCGGGCTAGGCCTTTCAGGTAGATATCTGGCGTTTCCGGGACGGCAAGGCCGTCGAGTTCCGAACCGCCGCAGACACCGCTCTGTGGGAGCGTGCTTTCGGCAGCAAATAGGTCGCCGTTCCGAGTCCTTGCCGGCCCGTTGACCGAGCCACCGGTCCAGCGGTAATGTTGCGGTCCCAGCCGCGATAACAACCGAAGGGTTCCCCCATGTCCGACCGTCCTGTATTTCTCTATGCCGCCGTCTACGACTCGGAGGCAGATGCAGAGGCCGATTTCGAAGCGGTATTTGAGCTTCATGCCGCCGGCGCGGTCGGCACCTTCGACGCCGCCGTGATCGAGAAGTCGGACGGCAAGGTCCACGTACACAAGACCGAGAAGCCTACCCAGCACGGTGCCTGGACCGGAATCGGCGTCGGCGCCCTGGTCGGGATCCTGTTCCCGCCCTCGATCATCGCCGGAGCGGTGGTCGGCGGCGCGGTAGGCGGCGTCGGAGCCCACTTGTTCAGGGGGATGTCACGCGGCGATCTCAAGGACCTCGGCGAGGCCCTCGACGACGGCCAGGCGGCGATCATCGTGATCGGTGAATCCAAGTTGGAAGAGGCGCTGGACAAGGCGACCGAGCGTGCGAAGAAGCGACTCGAAAAGCAGATCGACCTCGAAGCCGACGAGCTCAAGAAGGAAATCGAGCAGTCCGGGTAGTTCGCTGCGAGCCGGCTGTACCGTGGCTGCTGCCGGACAGCGGCCGCGGTCGGTCGACGCCGGTTAGAGGTCACCCCGGCGGGCAGTCAAGCCGCCCCCGGGTCTGGATTCGAACCAGGGCCCAGTCGGGGTCTTGGACATGAGTGCGGCCGAACTCATGACGGTCGGACTGATCATCGGGGTGAACAACTTCGCGGTGGCCCTGCTGCTCGGCGCCCTGGGTCAGGAGGGGCGGCGCTGGCGCATCGCCGGAGTGTTCGGGGTTTTCGAGTTCACGATCCCGCTGGTGGGCCTGCTGATCGGCTCGGTGGCGTCCGACTACCTTGCCGATGCGGGACGGTTCATCAGCGCCACGCTACTCGTCGGTCTGGGCCTTCTGGCAATTCGTGAGGCAACTGCTCAGGACGCTTCGCTCGATGAGCACCTGGCCGCCAAGGTCACAACCTGGGGAGGACTCATGCTGCTGGCCGCCGGGCTGAGCATGGACAACCTGGTAGTCGGCTTTGCACTCGGACTGGGAGATACCGACCCGTTCCTTCTCTCGGCCGTGATCGCCTCATTTGCTGTCGCCTACACCCTTCTGGGCCTGCGCCTCGGCACCACCAGCCGCCGGCACTGGGGCCGCTCGGCCCAAGCCGCCTCCGGCCTGCTGCTGATTCTGCTGGCAGTCGCGGTGGCGGCCGGCCGGTTCGCCTGACCCGGCCTCCGGTTATCTCTTCTTTGCCGACTTCTTCCCGCTCTTCTTCGCAGCGTCCTTCTTGCGGGTCTTCGCGCCCCTCTTTGCCGCGTCCGAGCGCTTCTGAGGTCCGCCGACGATCAGATCCTTGATGTCGTCCACCGCCAAGTTGAGGTCGGCCGCAGCACGCCGGGCCGCCTTCATCTGGGGGCTGTCCCTGTCGGGCTTCAGTTTCGAGACCTCTTTGGCCACCCGCTTACGGACCCCGCCCGCGCGAAGGCGGTCATAGAGGTGCTTGTCCTTTTCCCGTGATTTCGACTTGCTTTTGGCCATGATGAGCTTCCTTTCATCCGGTTATTCCGCGGTCGCCTCCGTCTGAAGGTGCATTCCGGGCCAGCACTCCGCACATGCTGGCGGTCGAACCGGCACAGTTAACATCGTAGTCCCGCGCCCGGGATTTCTCAAAGCGGCACCCGCAGATCGAGCCCGGGTGGGGCTGCGTCCCGGTTACTGCCCGCCGGACACGACCCTGCCGAGCGTGATCGGCCGGCCGTTGCCAGACTGAATCGGACGTATGTTGCCGTCGTAGGCCGCGCGCAGGGCGGCGAGCTGGTCACCGGACATGGTCGCCGGCTGCCGGTAGATGATCCATTCGAGACCCTCGCAAGGGGGCGTGGTCAGGGAGCCTTTGAACTGAAAGGCTTCGTCGTCGGCCGGCAGCAGGCCGCCGGGGTCGATTCTGTCGGGAGCCTCATTCTCGTCACCGGCGGTATCGGGAATCAGTGGTACGACCTGATCCATCACCGGGTTGGGCGGGCCCTCCTCGACCAGCAGCCCGATCGCCGCGGTCTCTCCGTCAGCTGAGGTGTTGACCAGGTGGACACTTGCGTCGAACCGCCTGCCATCTATCTTCTCTTCTGACGGGGTGTGGACGTGAAAGCGCTTGATCTCATAGTCCTTGTTACCGACCGGCACCGAACCGTCCGGGTCTTCGATCTGGACCTCGATCACGTGGCCGTTGTTTTCAACGACCGACTTCTCGGGCCTGTAGTCCACCTGCATCGAAGGGGCCATGTCCGCACCGGTGGTACCGGTGATGTCGATCGGTGACTGGCGCTTGCCGCCGGCACAGATCCTGTAGTCGGGATCGAGCGAGGCCCAAGTGGCCGGCCCATCAGACTCCGAATATCTTCAGGATGCGTGCTCCTCTTCCCCCGATCTTGGGGCGGAGTCGTCGGAGTCACCGCCGCAACCGAATGCCGCAAGACCGAGCGCTACGGCCGCGATGCCCGCGACTGTCCGGCTGAGGAGAACCGGTGTCCCACCCTGGGGGCATTGGAGTTTCTGCTCGTCACCCGGTGAGAATAGCCTGATCCGCCAGCCAGATTGCGTCGTCGCCCATCGGGATCCGCTTCAGCTTTCCCTCGCTGAGCAGCTCGAACAGCATCCTGCCGGTGCCTTCCCGGTCTGGCCGGTCGGGCCCGGGCGCCATGATCGCGGCCACTTCCTGAGTGGCCAGGCCGCCTGAGTAGAGCTGGAGCACCTCCAGCGGATCTTCGGGAGGACCGGTCGGGACAAGTCCGGGATCGAGGCCGGTGACGGCCATCTGGTACGACCCGGCCGGCTGGAGGCCACCAACCTTCAGCTGTCGGCCCTCCCGGCTGAAGACGACGGTGGGCGCGGGGTGGCGGGATTCGGTCCGCGCCGCGCGGTATGCGGACTGGACCTCGGGGGTGTCGATCGCGAGCACCACCTTGAGGGGGTCGAGTCCGGGGACAGACTCGAGAGCGGTCATCAGGTGGTCGTCTTCGTCGAGCAGGATCGGAGTGTTGAACTCCATCAGCTGAAGGGTCCGCAGGGCCCGCCACTCGGAGCCGGGATTAATCAGGCCGGCGGCGATAATCGCCTGGCAGGCCCGGGCGCTCGTGGTGTGGCGGATCTTGGCTTCGACCTCGAACGGCATGCCGTACCGGTCGCGGAACCCGACCATGGATTCGGCCAGCTCAGCCGGCGTGTCGCTGGACACCGACCCCGGCTCGGACCGGCCGGTCATCACCAGATGCCACTCGATCTGGTCCCGGTAGCGCCATTCGATCGTTCTGAACGCCGGATTTGCCGAATAGGCCGCAGGACTGGAGGGGTCCGTGAAGAGCCTGGCCCTAATGCGCTCCGGATTGGCTGCTGAGCTTGACACGTGCCGGTGGCTCCTGATCTCGTTTCGGGCTCCCGGCATGGTCGGCGGCCGCGAGCGGTTCCCTCGCCCGGCTTCGGGCGCAGCATCAGAATAGTGCCGCCGTCACCCGCCGACCGGGTCGTCCGGCCGCCCATCCTCCCTAGACTCTGCGATCGCAGCCTCCACTTTCCGAAGCGCAGGGAGACGCCAACGCCATGATCAACAGGTTCATATTCGGGCTGGCCGCGCTGGCGATCTCTGCCGGTTTCTGGTCGGCGACGGCGTCGGCCCACCAGGGAAACCCCGACTACAGGTCCGAGGGGACCTCGATCAGGCCCGATCGCGATGCCGCCGGGATAGAGGCCGAGGTGGTGAACTTCGACGACAGCGTCGTGTTGCGGAACGGCTCCGGGAAGACGGTGCTGATCAAGGGCTACGACGGCGAGCCATTTGCGCGGATTTCGTCTGACGGTCTGGTCGGGGTGAACCTCAACTCGCCTTCCTTCTATCTCAACCAGGATCGATATGCCGAGGTCGATATCCCGGCGCGGGCCGACGCCGACCGGGCGCCGGACTGGAAGGAGGTCGACCGGAGCGGCCAGTTCGCGTGGCACGACCACCGCTCGCACTACATGGGTGAGGGGACGCCTCCCCAGGTCACCGACGAATCAGCCGAGACCGTGATCTTCGACTACTCGATCCCGATCAGCGCGGACGGAGACCGGGCCAGCCTCGATGGCACACTCACCTGGGTCGGCGGCGACTCCGGGATCCCGCCGGCCCCGTTCATCGGACTGGGCGTCCTGCTGTTGCTGGGGGCCGGCTGGCTGCTCCTCCGGAGAAATCGCGCCGGACCGGACACACCCACCGCCCCCGGGTCCTGAAGGGGTCGGCCGGTCAGCGGGGACGGCGCCTTCTGCCGGAAGGCCGCCTCCCGCGGGCTTCGAGTTTGGGGCGGGAAGATTCGCCCGCGTTGACCCGGCGCAGGTCGCGGATCTGCGAATAGAGGATCTCCTCGGCGCAGCGGCGATGCCAGTGGGCATGCTCCGTGCCGCTGATGCGGCCGATGTACTGGATGACCACGTGCTCGTCGCCTACCTGAATCGAGTCGTAGCAGCCCTGGCAGGTGTAGAGCTTCTGAGAGATCGACCGGATGATCCAGATCTCATCGCCGTCGTCGGTGTGGCCGGTAAGGCTGGAGCGGCGGTCGGGAAGTCCGGAAAACGAGTTCATACTCCCTGCTTATAGAAGGGAAACGGGTGGGGGTAGCGAAATGGACGGCGTGAGCACAGTGACCGCCGACACCAAGACCCTGTCAACTTACATCGAGGACCGGATCGAAGAGTTTTCCCGGTCGCAGCGGGATGTGGCCCGCTATATCGTCGACCACCTCGACGAAGCGGCATTCCTCACGGCGGAGGAGCTGGCCCGGCGGGCGGGCACGTCCTCCTCGACTGTCGTCCGGTTTTCACAGGCGCTCGGCTTCGAGGGCTATCCCGAGCTGCAGACCTCGGCGATCGAGGAGTACCGGGCCACGGTCGGCGCCGGTTCCGAATCTTCCGGCCGGATGCTCTTTTCTTTCGACCATTCCGAATTCGAGGCTTCGCTCGGGACAGATCACGCCAACATCGAAGAAACCGCGCGCAAGCTGAATCAGGAGCAGATTGACGACGCGGTGGCCGCCCTCTCGGCCGCCGGCCAGGTCGTGATCGTCGGCACCGACCAGATGGCGTTCTTCGCGAGTTACTTCCGTCACACCCTGAGCCTGCTCGACATCAGGGCCGAAATCGTCACCTCGACCGCCGGACCCTCGCTGCAGCGGCTCGGCCGGATCGATGACGAAACCCTGCTGGTGACACTCTCGGCCGGCCGTTCGCACCCTCTCCTGGCCCGGGCGATGAAGCTTGCCGGCCATCGCCAGGCACGCACGCTGGCGATCGCCGACGCGACTCTTTCGGAGGCCCTGAAAGAGGCTGAGATGAGCCTCTACTACTCGTCCAACAGCCCTTCGTTCCTGCGGTCGAACACCGCGCTGCTGGCTCTGGTCCACGCGCTCGCCCACGGGGTCTATTCGCGCGACGAGGCAGCGCATCGCGACCGGATACGCGCCTACAAGCTGAAGTAAGGCACGACCCCGGGAGGGTGAGGGTTCCGGTACCTCTGAATCTCTATATTTGGGGAGATGGCTGAAGAAGCTACCTTCCGGGTAAAGACCGGCTTGGCCGAGATGCTGAAGGGCGGCGTGATCATGGACGTGGTCGACGCCGACCAGGCCCGGATCGCCGAGGAAGCGGGTGCCTGTGCGGTGATGGCCCTGGAGAGGGTGCCGGCCGACATCAGGGCCGATGGCGGGGTCGCCCGCATGTCAAACCCGAAGGTGATCAGGGAGATCCAGGCGACGGTATCGATCCCGGTCATGGCCAAGGCCAGGATCGGGCATTTCGCCGAGGCCCAGGTACTGCAGTCGCTGAACGTCGATTACATCGACGAATCTGAGGTCCTGACTCCGGCCGACGAGTTCAACCACATCGACAAGTTCGAGTTCGATGCCCCGTTCGTCTGCGGGGCGACCAACCTGGGTGAGGCCCTGCGCCGGATCGGTGAGGGCGCGGCGATGATCCGCTCCAAGGGCGAGGCCGGGACCGGCAACATCGTCGAGGCGGTCCGCCACATGCGCGAGATCACCTCCGGCATCCGCAAACTGACCACATTGACTTCGACCGAGCTGCCGACCGCGGCCAAGAACCTCGCCGCGCCGCTCGACCTGGTCCGGGACGTGGCCGGACGCGGCTGGCTGCCGGTGCCCGTCTTTTGCGCCGGCGGGATCGCCACGCCTGCAGATGCGGCCCTGATGATGCAGCTCGGTGCCGAGGGCAACTTCGTCGGGTCCGGCATTTTCAAGAGCGATGATCCCGATCGCCGGGCCAGGGCAATAGTCGAGGCGACCACTCACTTCAGCGACCCCGAGCGGGTGGCCGAGGCCTCCGAGCAGCTCGGCGAAGCGATGCCGGGCATCGAGATGTCGGCGCTCGGTGACGACGGTCGTCTTGCCGGACGAGGCTGGTAGCACTGCCTCGGGGGCTGCGAGGCCTCCGGTGAGAATCGGAGTTCTCGCGGTCCAGGGAGGATTCGCCGTCCACCTGACCCACCTCGGCTCGATCGGTGCTGCCGGCATCGAGGTCCGCGCTCCCGCCGATCTGCGAGGCCTCGACGGCCTGATCCTCCCCGGAGGGGAGTCGACCACGATCAGCAAGGGGATCGAGTCCGCCGGGCTGGCTGAAGGCATCAGGGAGCATCACGCCGAAAGGCGGCCGATCCTCGGTACCTGCGCCGGGATGATCGTCGCCGACCGGGACCACCTAGGCCTGATCGACATCACCACGAGACGCAACGCGTTCGGTCGCCAATTGGCCAGCTTCGAGGACGAGATCGCCCTGCCGGGCATCACCGACTCGCCGGTCCGGGCCGTGTTCATCCGGGCGCCTTGGGTCGAGCAACTCGGAGATTCGGTCGAGGTTCTGGCTGAGCTCCGCGGCCATCCGGTGGCGGTCCGGCAGGAGAACGTGACCGCCCTGTCGTTTCATCCCGAGCTTGTCGGAGACGACCGGATCCACGCCTGGTTCGCCGGTCGGTGTGTCCGGTCGCGGGCCTGAGCGCCGGCCGGAGGGCCTCCTCCGGGCCCGAGTCAGGCGCTGGGCAGGGGCGAGCCGGCCAGGGTGATGAACCAGACCAGCAAGGCCAGGACGGCTATCACCACCGAGCCGACTATCACCACTTCAAGCAGGGTCGGCGGGTGCGTGTCCTTCGCGGTGTCGCGCATGCTCTTCAGCCAGCTCGGTCGGATCGGGCCGATGTGGTGAGCTCCGGTCAGGTTCAGATACAGCTCGTTCAGCAGCCCGAGAATCCAGGCGACGATCAGGATCGACGCGATCACGCCGCACAGGGCCACCAGATAGGGACCGAGGGTGGGGAACTGGGTTTCGGTGAGCTGGGATCCGATCCAGAGCCAGGCCACCGGAATCACCGTCCACAGCGAAAGCGCCGTCAGCAGCATGACGAAGGCGATGAGACCGGCCGCCAGGGAGCGGGTCGGATTATGTTCGCGTTCTTCACTCACTGCTTCTTTTTCGCTCGTTTCCTGCCGTTTTCGCGACACCCATAGAATCACACCATGTCTGGTCACTCGAAATGGTCATCGATAAAGCACAAGAAGGGGGCAGCCGACGCCAAGCGGGGTCAGCGCTTCACGAAACTAGCCAAGGCGATCACGGTCGCCGCCCGGGAAGGCGGCGGGGACGTTGACGCCAACCCTTCGCTGGCGACGGCCGTCCAGAAAGCCCGCGACGAATCAATGCCGAAAGCGAACATCGAGCGGGCGATAGACCGGGGTACCGGGGAGGGCGCCGACGCCGAGGTGGTCGAGCGGATCCAGTTTGAGGGATACGGGCCGGGGGGCGCCGCGATTCTCGTCGAGGCGCTGACCGACAACCGCAACCGGACCAGCGCCGAGGTCCGGCACGCCTTCACCCGTCACGGGGGAAATCTGGGCGAGCCCGGTTCGGTCGCCTGGATGTTCGAAACCCACGGGGTGGTCGTCGTCGACGGCGAGAGTCACAGCGAAGACGATTTGATCGTCGCGATCGACGCCGGGGCCAGTGACGTGGTCGAGCAGGAAGGCAGACTGCGGGTGATCGCCGACCCGGCCGATCTGACCTCGGTCAAGGAGGCGCTCACCGGCGAGGGGATCACGGTTGAGTCGGTCGGCCTGGTCACCGAGGCAACGAACACCGTCGAGGTGGCCGAATCCGAGGCCGGCACGCTGATCAAGCTGCTCGACGCGATCGAGGACCAGGAAGACGTGAGCGAGGTTCACGCCAATTTCGACATCCCTGAAGAGGTCCTGGAGCGGATCGCGGGCTGATCGCGGCGCCCGGCAGGTCTCTGGTCCGGAAGGCATCCGATGCCGGATCCAGAATGGTGTCTAGATGAGAGTCGTGATGGGTATAGATCCCGGGACGGCCAACCTCGGTTTCGGCGTAGTCAGGGTCGAAGGCGGACATATGGTCGCGGTTGACGGCGGGGTGATTGAGACCCGGTCCGACGAGGCGATCGAAAAACGGCTCGCTCATATCCATTCCGCCCTGGCAGATCTGATCGCCTGGCATCAGCCGGCGGCGATGGCGATCGAGGACCTCTATTTCGGCAAGAACGTGGGGTCGGCGATGAAGGTCGGCCAGGCCTCCGGAGTTGCCATGCTGGCAGCGGCCCAGGGCGGGGTTTCATGCTTCGCCTATACGCCGCAGGCGATCAAGACCGCGGTCTGCGGATCCGGCAACGCGGCCAAGCGCCAGGTCCAGAAGATGGTCGCCACCCTGCTTGGTCTCTCCGAGGCTCCCCGGTCGGATCATGCGGCCGATGCGCTCGCGGTGGCGATCTGCCACGGCGGCACCGCGGGACGGCGTGACGCGATCGCTGCCGCGGCTGCCGCCCGGCCGTCTGTGCGGGTGGCCGGTTGATCGCGGCCGTACGGGGCGAGGTCCTGGTCCGGCGGGCCGATCACGTGGTGATCGAGGCGGCCGGCGTCGGTTACCGCCTGAACGTCAGTGCCGAGACCCTGAGGGGCGTCCCCGCGGCCGGCCAGGAGGTCTTTCTGCACGCCGAGACGATCAGCAGGGACGACAGCCTGGTGCTCTACGGTTTCACCGCCGAGGAGGAGCGGGATCTCTTCCAGCAACTGATCGGGGTGAGCGGGATCGGCCCGAGAGTCGCGATCGCGGCACTTTCCGGCGGGCCTCACCGCGAGTTGACCGCGGCGATCGTCGGTGGCGACGCAAAACGTTTTCAGGCGGTTCCGGGGATCGGAAAGAGGACCGCCGAACGAATCATCCTCGAGCTGAAGGACCGGGTAACCGCGACCGTCGAGGAGGCCGGTGGCGAGATCGCCGCCCCGGCCGAAAGCTCGGCCCGCTCACTGGCTCGCGACGGCCTGATCAACCTGGGATACGCCCCGCTGGAGGCCGAACAGATGCTTGACGGACTTCCCCCCGGTGAAGACGCACAGGCCCTGGTCGCCGAGGCACTGCGGAGGGCCGGCAACCCCAACCGTGCCGGGAGTCCGGGCGATGCCTGAGCTGCCCGAAATCGGCGGCCGCCGGATCGATCTCGGAGTCGAGGGTGAGCTCCCGCCCGGAGCAGAGCCCAAGGTCCACGACGCCAGGGCCGACCTGCCCGACCAGGAACTGGACCGGTCTCTGAGGCCGCCGACTCTGGCCGACTTCGTCAACCAGACCCAGGTGACCGACCAGCTGGCAGTGTTCATCGAAGCGGCCCGCGGCCGGGGCGAGCCACTCGACCACGTACTGCTGGCCGGCCCGCCCGGGCTCGGCAAGACCTCTCTGGCAAACATCGTCGCGGCCGAGATGGGGGTGGGGCTGGTCCAGACCGCCGGCCCGGCCCTGGAGCGCAAGGGCGACGTCGCCGCCTTCCTGACCTCGCTGGAGCCGGGCAGCGTCTTCTTCATCGACGAGATCCACCGGCTCGGCCGGGCGGTAGAGGAGACCCTTTACCCGGCGATGGAGGACGGTGAGCTGCCGGTCGTCCTCGGCCAGGGCGCCGGCGCCCAGACCGTGACCCTGCCGCTGCCACCGTTCACCCTGATCGGGGCGACCACCCGCAGTGGCCTTCTGACCACGCCGCTCCGTGACCGCTTCGGGGTTTCCCACCGGCTCGAGTACTACTCGCCGAAAGATCTCGGTCGGATCGTCCTGCGGTCGGCCGAGATCCTCGGGGTCGAAATCGACGACGCCGGGGCTGAAGCGATCGCCGAGCGCTCCCGCGGCACCCCGCGGGTGGCGAACCGTCTGCTCAAGCGGGTTCGCGATTTCGCCGAGGTCAAGGGCTCCGGCGCGGTCGACGCCGGGGTGGCCGGGGCCGCACTGGAAATGCTCGAGGTCGACCAGGCCGGGCTCGACCGTTCCGACCGGGCCCTGCTCGAGCTGATCGCGACCAAATTCGGAGGCGGTCCGGTCGGACTGTCGACGATTTCGGTCGCGATCGGTGAGGAGCCGGACACGATCGAGGACGTGCTCGAGCCGTATCTGCTTCAGCAGGGCATGCTGAAACGCACCCCGCGGGGCCGGGTTCTGACGCCGACCGCATTCGGGCACCTCGGGCTGCCGGTTCCCCGGGGCGGGGAACACCTCTTCTGACATCGGTCCCGGCACCGATGTCGCGGCTTCACTAGCCTTCCCGGAGATGCCCTTCTTCATCTGTCCAAACTGTGGCAACCGCGAATCGAGCGGCGACCGCACCGCCGGTTTCAGTACCCGGCCGAAGGGCTGCTCGAAGTGCGGCTTCGGTTTCGTTTTCGAGCTGCTCGACGACTACTACCCGGCTCCCAACGCGGCCTTCTTCGTCTGCGACCAGACGGGCCGGGTGATTGACGCCGGCAAGGGCGCCTACGAGCTGACCGGTCTGACCGACGAGGACGTGATCGGAAGGCCGGTGAAGGATGTGCTCGGGCTGCGCTGGGTCGATCCCGGCGACGGCGGGCCCGAGGCCGACACCAACGGTGACGGCGAAACCGATCCGATCGAAACCTCGCTGGAGTGGGGGGTCCGCTCGCTCGGCAAGCGGGTTGCCGTCAGGTCCGAAAACGAGTCCGCCGCCGAGGCCATCGCTGACGTATTTCCGGCCTACGATGACGACGGGGGCCTGATGATCGTCTTGACCCCGGAAGGGTAAGCTCCTCCGAATGGGAGGCAGGCGCCGCAACATATTCGTGCTGCTGTTCGTGCTGGGGCTGATCACGGTCTCGGCCGTGGTCGTGGTCAAGAAGCCGGCCGAACTGGGTCTGGACCTCCAGGGCGGAATCGAGTTAACCCTTCAGGGCAGGCCGACTCCGCAGGCGCCCGAAGTCACGTCCGAGGCGATGGAGCGCTCGGTCGAAATCATCCGCTCCGGCTGCGACCGGCTCGGCGTCGCCGAAATCGAGGTATCCCGCCTCGGGCGCGACCAGATCTCGGTCGGCATTCCCGGTGCGACCAACGTCGGCAGCGCGACTGAGTGCGCCACCAAGCCGGCCCGGCTCTTTTTCTACGACTGGCAGAACAACCTGGTCGGACCGGCCGAGCAACTGCAGAGCGATACGGCGACCGAGGACCCCCAGGTGGTCCTGCAGCAGCAGCGGCAGAAGTGGGTCGACGCCGGCCGCCTTCCGCTCGAGGGATTCAACCGGCAGCTGATCGGGCAGGGTGCGGAGCCGACGATGTGGGACGCGGTCAGCATCGCCTCGAAGCAGCCGCGAAACGACGACTGTGAAAACTGCGCAGCCTCCGACACGTATTACCTGTTCAGCGATGACAAAGACCATGAGCTGATCTCGGGCCCGGTCGGCGACGAGACAGATCTCTACTTTAATGATCAGGGCCGGCCGATTCCGAAACAGGGGATCGTCAAGAAGGTTCGCCAGGGGACCACGGTCGTGGCCGAGCTGCCGACCGACAATGACGGTCGTACGGTCGATGATCCTGAGCAGGCCGGCTACTTCGTCCTCAACGATGACGCCGCGCTCTCCGGCAACGACATCAGGGATCCCCAGCAACAGACCGACGAGTTCAACCAGCCGAACGTCACCTTCGACTTCTCCGACAAGGGCCGGCAGTCCTTCCAGGAGATCACGCGGCGGATCGCTCAGGAAGGCCAGGCCAGGGCGATCGGTCCGGTTGATTCCAACCAGGCATCGAATCTCTCGGGCAACTTCGCGATCGTGCTCGACAACCAGGTGGTCTCGCGGCCGATCATCAATTTCGTCGAAAACCCGGACGGAATCGACGGCCGCACCGGTGCCCAGATCTCGGGCGGATTCGATATCGCCGAGGCCCAGGACCTGGCCGAGTTCCTGCAGCGTGGCGCCCTGCCGATCGACCTCACCCTGACCAGCCAGAGCCAGGTGTCGGCCAGCCTCGGCCAGGAGGCCCTCGACCAGGGCGTGCTCGCCCTTCTGGTCGGCCTCGCCCTGGTGATCATCTTCCTGATCAGCTTCTACCGCTTCCTCGGAGTGGTGGCCGCGCTCGCCCTGATCGCCTACGCGATCCTCTTTCTGGCGTTGATCAAGGCGATCCCGATCACCCTGACCCTTCCGGGGATCGCCGGCCTGGTCTTAACCATCGGGGTGGCGGCCGATTCGAACATCGTCATCTTCGAACGGGTCAAGGAAGAACTCCGGGCGGGCCGGTCTATCAATTCGGCGATCGCGGTCGGCTACCGCCGCGGGATCAGCACGATCATCGACGCCAACGTGGTCACCCTGCTGACCGCCTTCATCCTTTTCGTCCTGGCCACTTCCGGGATCAAGGGCTTCGCTTTCACCCTGGGAGTCGGGACCCTGGTTTCGCTACTGACCGCGGTCGTCTTCACCCAGTCACTGCTCGGGGCGATGAGCGGCACCAGGTTCCTGCGCTCGGGCAAGGCCCTGGGAGGGGTGCAGGGCAAACAGCGCTGGCATTTCGACTTCATGGGGTCGGCCAAGTGGTTTTTCTCGATGTCGGGAGTGATCCTGCTGATCGGAGCCGCCGCCCTGACCACGAACGGGCTCAACTTCGGGATCGATTTCGAGTCGGGAACCCGGATCGAGGTGGCGCTGAAGGAAGACGTCACCTCCGACGAAGTCAGGAAGGTGGTCGCGCCGGACGGGCTCGGCGACGCCACCATCCAGGCGGTCGACAACGAGGCTCTGGGTCAGAACGTCTTCCAGATCAAGAGCGAGACGCTCGACCCCAATGAACTGGCCAAGGTAGAGGAGAACCTCGACGACTCGTTCGGGGTCGCGACCGATGGCTTCAGCAGCACCAGCGTCGGCCCCACCTTCGGGGCTTCGGTCGCCCGCAGCGCGGCGCTGGCGATCGTTTTCTCGCTGCTCCTGATCACCGGCTACGTCGCGATCCGCTTCGAACCCAAATACTCGGTCCCGATCCTGATCGCGATCGCCCACGACATCCTGATTGCCGCCGGTTTCTACGCATTGATTGGAGCCGAGGTCTCCAGCGCCACCGTCGCGGCCTTCCTGACCATCCTCGGTTACTCGCTCTACGACTCGATCATCGTCTTCGACCGGATTCGCGAGAACCAGCCGAAAATGCCCCGTGCGACCTTCACCCAGATCGTCAACAAATCGATGAGCGAAGTGATGACCAGGTCGCTGGCGACCAGCTTCTCGACCCTGATCGGCGTCGTCTCCCTGCTGATCCTCGGTGGTGAGACCCTGCAGGCATTCGCGATCGCGATCCTGGTCGGAATTGCCTCGGGAACCTATTCGTCGATCTTCATCGCCTCACCCGTGCTCGCCCTCTGGAAGGAGCGGGAAGCCGGCTTCCTGCGCCGCCGCCGCCAGCAGATCCAGGTCCAGGGAAGCGTTCCGGCATTTGCCACCGACCTCGAAGTCGCGAAGATCGAGGACGAAGAAGAAGATGGCGGCAACGGGGACCCGGTTCCCGGCAAACCGCGTCCGAGGAGAGGAAGCTGAGCATGGCGATCGTCGTCTGGATAACTGTTGGTCTGGCCCTCTGGCACTTCTCGATCTTCGTTCCGGAACGGTTCTGGCAGGGAATCATCGGTGCCCTGATCGGCGCCGTGCTGGGAGCCCTCGTCTCGGGAGCCCTGTTCCAGGCGCTGCTCGGCAGGGCCGTAAACGAAACCGACATGCTCACCTTCCTCGCAGCCGTCCCCGGGACCCTTGTCGGGGTGGCGCTGATCTACTGGATCGGCGAGCGTACCGGCGAACCGGAAATCGAGATCTAGGACAGTTCGATCGGTTTTTCGGCTCAGCCTTACCGGGTCGAAGAGGCGCTCTCACTGGCCGCCGAACGCGGCCTGAGCCGTCCCGTCGCGACCATGCTGGTCAGGCGGGGTTTCCGGGATCCGGACGCTGCCGGGGCATTTCTTGAGGCCGACGAGGCACACGATCCCGAACTCTTTGACGGCATGGCGGAAGTGTCCGCTCTGGTCATGGCTGCGGTCGGCGAAGGCCGGCGGGTCACCGTCTACGGAGACTTCGACGTCGACGGAGTCGCGGCCACCTCGATCCTGGTCGAAGTCCTGCGCGAACTCGGCGGAGAATGCGACTGGTTCATCCCGGACCGGATCAGCGACGGCTATGGGCTGAGCGACGAGACGATCCAGGCTCTGGCGGCCCGCGGCAGCGAGCTGATCATCACGGTCGACTGCGGAATCACCTCGGTAGGGCCGGTGGCCCTGGCCCGTGAGCTCGGGATGGAGATCGTGGTCACCGACCACCATCAACCGGGCCCGGAGCTGCCCGACTGTCCGCTGCTTCATCCCGAGGTCAGCGGGTATCCGTTCAGGGAGCTCTGCGGTGCCGCGGTTGCCGCGAAGCTGGCGACCTCGCTGCGCCGGACAGCCGGGGCCGACCCTTCCGGTGATGAAGAGGACCTAGACCTGGTCGCCCTGGCCACCGTCGCGGACGTGATGCCGCTGGAGGGTGAAAACCGGCGGCTGGTCAGGCAGGGGGTGGCGGTCGCCCGACGGGCCGAGCGGGTCGGTCTGGCCGCCCTCCTGGCCGAGGCCAGGGTCGATCCTGTCCGGCTCACTGCCGGGGACTTCGGTTTCCGGCTGGGACCGCGCATCAATGCCGCCGGGCGGATGTACCGGGCCGACGCCGGAGTCGAGCTGTTCCTGGCCGATTCGAGGAAACGGGCCGATGAGATCGCAGCCGAGCTGGGCCGGGCGAACGCGGAGCGCCGCAAGGTGGAGCGTGCGGTCGAGAACGAGGCCGAGGCGGCCAGGCGGCAACTCGAAGATCCCGATGCGGCCGCGATCGTGCTGGCCGGGAGGGACTGGCACCCGGGCGTGATCGGCATAGTCGCCTCGCGACTCGTGAAGAAGCACGGCCGTCCGGCGGTCGTGATCTCGCTGGGCGACGAAGGGGGGCGGGGTTCGGCCCGCGGGGTGCCGGGTCTTGATCTGCTTGGGGCGATCGACTCCTGTGGAGACCTGCTGGAAGGCTTCGGAGGCCACCGCGCCGCGGCCGGTCTCCAGATCCTGCCTGAACGGGTAGACGATTTCCGGATGTCCCTGAACGCGGCGGTGATCGAACAGATCGGGCCGGACCCGGCCGACTTGCCGGAAATGGCCGATGCCCTGGCCGGCGGGCCGGACATCGGCCTGGACCTGGCCGAAGAGATCGAGTTGCTGGCGCCGTTCGGCCGGGCCAACCCGGAACCGGCCCTGCTTCTCCCCGGAGCCCGGATAGTTGACCTGAAGCTGATCGGCGAGGATCGCCATTGCCGGTTCACGGTCGAGACCGGGACCAGCCGGGCATCGGGGATCTGTTTCGGCCGGACCGGGTTTGGCATCTCTGAGTTCGATCCGGTTGACGTCCTGGCCCGGCTCGAGGTCAACTACTGGAACGGCTCGGTCACGCCCCAGCTCCAGGTCAGAGAGGTCTATCCGGTTGTACCGGGCGTAGCTACCGCGGCCGGTGGTGCTCCCGGAATCGAAGCCTGTGGGCCGGGGGAGTGGTGGGAGCGTTTCGAGACCGAGTTCGCCCGGCCGGTCGAGGACCCCCTGCCCGGTGGCGGGGGTGATTCTGGGTGGCCCGCGGGGGGTCGCCGGGCATTCGAAGACCCCGGGTCTCCGGAAGTCCTGGTCGCCGAACTGGTTTCGTCCGGGGAGGGCCTGGCGATCCTGACCTCGGACGCAGCCCTCCGCTGGCAGGATCTGGGAGGCAGTCCCGGCCTGTTGCGATTCCGGGCACCGGCGAATGAAAGGGCATCCGATCAGCCACTGTCCGCCCGGGAGGCCGGCGACGGCGTGTCGCCCGGACCGGATGGCGCATCATCGCAGGCAGAGTTGGAGGCCGGTCTGATCTGGACCGGGAGCCCCGAGGCCGCCGGTTCCCGGCCGGGGACAAGCGACGGCAGCGGGGTCGTGATCGTCGACTATGAGTGCCTCGCCGCTCACCCCGGACTCATCGCCCCGTTCGCCAACCTGCTTCAGCTTGATCCGCCGGCAGGGCCGGCCGAGGTATCGCTCGCCGCCACGGGGGAAGGGCCGCTGATCCGTTCGACCGATCCGGACGGTCTCACCTTTGCCGAGGCGGCTTCGTCCCGGCGGTACGAGCTGACCGACGACTTGCGCCTGATCTATGCCGCTCTCCGCGACGCGGCACCGGACGGCGCCGAGACCGGCGCCACGACCGGCGGTGAGGAGCTCAGGTCGATCCTTCGCGGAGAGCCGCAAACACCTCGCTCACCCGAGCTGGCGGCGCGGCTCCTGCGGGTCCTGATCGAGGTGGATGGCGCCCGGTCGGACGGCCATGGCGATGCCCGCACCGCCGGGGTCGTATCCTCGGGGAAGATCGATCTGGAAAGATCACCGACTTTCACCGCCTGCGCGCGGGCCCACAAGGAGCGAGTCCGATACCTGAGACAGTCGAACAGGCCAGCCATCTGACCGCGGGGCTTTCGCCCCGCGAACGGTCCCTGCTCGATGACCTGATCGGTGTGATTGACGGATTCGAGTCGGAGACGGCGGCGATCGCCCCGCCGCAGAGAACACCGATCGACCGGGCCGAGGTGAGCCGGGCCTTCGCTTTCGCGTGCCGGCACCACGCCGATCAGAAGCGCCGGTCGGGGGACGAGTTCATCACCCACCCGATCGGGGTCGCCCGGATCTGCGTGGGGATGA
This sequence comes from Thermoleophilia bacterium, assembly GCA_016649615.1. GTDB lineage: Bacteria > Actinomycetota > Thermoleophilia > Solirubrobacterales > 70-9 > 67-14. The sequence goes on along the minus strand of JAENXK010000025.1, from coordinate 1,203 downwards.
GCCTCGACACGCCTACGCTCTGCGCGGCGCTGCTGCACGACACGATCGAGGACACGTCGGCCAGCCTCGAGCAGATAAGTGAAGAATTCGGCGAGCGGATCGCCGAAATGGTTGACGGGGTGACCAAGCTGACCGAGATCACCTTCGAAAGCCGCGATGAGCGCCAGGCCGAGAACTATCGCAAGATGATGGTCGCGATGGCGAAGGATGTCAGGGTCATTCTGATCAAGCTGGCCGACCGCCTCCACAACATGCGGACCCTGAGCTCCCTGCCCAAGCAGAAGCAGATCTCGAAGTCACGCGAGACCCTTGAGATCTACGCACCACTGGCCCACCGGCTGGGAATTCACGCGATCAAGTGGGAGCTCGAGGACCTCGCCTTTGCCCGGCTCCATCCCCGAAAGTACTCCGAGATCAAGCACCTGGTCGCCCAGCAGCGGGAGGAGCGCCAGGAGTATGTCGAAGAGGCCGGCGGGTTCCTCGCCGATGAGCTGAAGAAGGTCGGGATCGAGGCCGAGATCGCGGGCCGGGCCAAGCATTTCTACTCGATCTACACCAAGATGACCAAGAAGGGCCGCGAGTTCAACGAGATCTTCGATCTGACAGCCATGCGGGTGATCGTCGGCTCGGTGAAGGACTGTTACGGCGCGATCGGGGTGGTCCACTCGATCTGGAAACCGCTGCCGGGGCGGTTCAAGGACTACGTCGCGATGCCCAAGGCGAACATGTACCAGGCGCTTCACACCACCGTGATCGGACTCGAAGGCAAGCCGCTCGAGATCCAGATCAGGACCGCCGAGATGCACCGCCTGGCCGAGTACGGCGTGGCCGCACACGTCTCCTACAAGGAGAGAGGCGCGCCCGAGACCTCCCGCGAGAAGATGAGCTGGCTCCGCCAGCTGGTCGAGTCGGAGTCCGAGCAGGACCCGACCGAGTTCCTCGAGTCGCTCAAGGTCGATCTGTTCGAGGACGAGGTGTTCGTCTTCACTCCGAAAGGCGAGGTGATGAACCTCTCGGCCGGCTCGACCCCGCTCGACTTCGCCTACTCAATCCATACCGACATCGGACACCGCTGTGTCGGAGCCAAGGTGAACGGCAAGATCGTGCCGCTCCATTACCAGCTCAAATCGGGCGACATCGTCGAAGTCCTCACCGCCAAGCGTGAGCGGGGGCCGTCGCGGGACTGGCTCAAGCTGGTCCGGA
>JAENXK010000056.1 GCA_016649615.1 Thermoleophilia bacterium | reverse complement strand
TCGATCGCAAATACCATGCCCGGCTCGATCTCGGGACCGCGGCCGGGCTGGCCGTAGTTGGGGATCTGGGGCTCCTCGTGCATGCTCTGGCCGACCCCGTGACCGACCAGGCTGCGGATGATCGAGAATCCTTCGGCCTCGACCGTGGTCTGGACGGCATTCGAGATATCGCCGATCCGGTTGCCCGGGACGACCTGGGCGACCGCGGCATCGAGCGACTCCTTGGTCACTTTCAGCAGTCGCCCGGTGGTCTCGTCGATCGGGCCGACCGGGATCGTGCTGGCGCCGTCGGCGACCCAGCCGTCGAGGGTGACCCCGATGTCGAGTGAGAGGATGTCCCCCTTTTCGAGCTCGTAGGGGCCGGGAATGCCGTGAACGACCATCGAGTTGGGCGAGGCGCAGATCGAGCCCGGGAACCCGCGAAAACCCTTGAATGTCGGGACCCCGCCCTGGGAGCGGATGAACCGCTCGGCAGCCTCGTCGAGTTCGGCGGTGGTCACTCCCGGCCTGACTTTGGCGGTCAGCATCTTCATGCAGCGGGCATGGACCGCGCCGGCGGCCGCCATCTGCTCCAGCTGGTCCTCGGTCTTGCGGATGATCATCGGGCGCTGCGCGGCGAGACCGGTCTAGCCCTCTTCGAGGCTGAGTGTCGAGATCAGCGACCTGATGCTCTCGGCGACCTGATCCGGGTCGGCGGTGCCGTCAACCCGGTTCAGCAGGGCCTGCTTCTCGTAGTAGCTGACCAGCGGGGAGGTCTTTTCGTGGTACTGCTCGAGCCGGTTACGGACCACCTCGGGGCGGTCGTCGTCGCGCACGATCAGCTCCGAACCGTCGATGTCGCAGATGCCATCGGTTTCGGGCCGGTTGAAGTCGAGGTGGTAGATGTGGCCGCCCTCGCTGCAGACCCGCCTGCCGGTGATTCTCCGGATGATCTCCTCGTCGGAAACCTCGATCAGGATCACCGCTTCGAGCTGCCGGCCGAGCTTGGTCAGCTCCGCGTCGAGGGCCTCGGCCTGGGGAACCGTCCGGGGGAAGCCGTCGAGGATGAAGCCGCGGTCGGCCCCGGCTTCTTCGAGCTGATCGGCGATCACGCCGATGATCACCTCGTCCGGGACCAGATCACCTCGATCCATGTACTCCCGGGCGGCCAGCCCGACTTCGGTCCCGGCCTTCACCGCGGCCCGGAGGATGTCGCCGGTCGCGTAGTAGGGCAGCTCGAGATCCTCCTGGAGGCGCTCGCCCTGGGTTCCTTTGCCGCTACCTGGCGGTCCGAGCAGAATGAGGTTGAGATCGGGCATAGATGGTTGTGCGCCCGATGACCTGACTGACCATGCGAACGGGCCAGACAGCCTAGCGGAGCCGGAGCCGGCCGCGTACCTACTTGAGGAAGCCCTCGTAGTTGCGCATCATCAGCTGCGACTCCAGTTGCTTGACCGTGTCGAGGGCGACTCCGACCACGATCAGGATCGAGGTTCCGCCGAAGAAGAAGCCGCCGCCGGTCTGGCTGAAGAGGATGGTCGGAAAGGCAGCCACGGCGCCGAGATATAGCGCGCCGGGGAAGGTCAGTCGGGAGAGAACCCGGTCGAGGTACTCGGCGGTCGGCCGTCCCGGCCGGACCCCCGGTATGAAACCGCCGTATTTCTTGAGGTTGTCCGCCTGGTCGACCGGGTTGAAGGTGACGGCGGTATAGAAGTAGGTGAAGACGATGATGAAGAAGACCTCCCCGACCACGTAGGCCCACTGGTCCGGTGCGAGGAAGGCGGCGAAGTCGAGCGCTGCCGGGGTGTTGATCAGCTGGGCGATCGTCGGCGCCATCGCCATGATCGATGCGGCGAAGATGACCGGGATCACTCCGGCCATGTTCACCCGGAGCGGCAGGTAAGTCGAACCGCCCGAAGTCATCTTGCGGCCGACCACGCGTTTGGCGTACTGCACCGGGATCCGCCGCTGGCCTTCCTGGACGTAGACGATCGCCAGCACCACGCCGAGGATGATGAAGGGCAGCAGCACGACGAAGACCTGATCGGGGTTGTTCCACCAGGTCTGGACCCCCGGCAGGACCCCGGAGACGATCGAGGCAAAAATCAGCAGCGAGATCCCGTTGCCGATCCCACGCTGGGTGATCAGCTCCCCGATCCACATCAAGAGCGTCGTTCCAGCGGTCAGACAGATCACGATCAGGGCCACGTTGGGCACGTTCAGCTCGCCGACCACACTGTCGGTACCGGCCGGGGTCAGCGAGTTGAACAGGAAGACGTAGGCGAAAGACTGCATGAAGGCCAGGGCCACGGTCAGGTAGCGCGTGTACTGGGTGATCTTCTGCTGGCCGACCTCGCCCTCCTTCTGGAGGCGTTCGAGCTGCGGCACGACCACGGTCATCAGCTGCAGGATGATCGAGGCGGTGATGTAGGGCATGATGCCCAGGGCAAAGAGCGAGAGCCGGGAGAGGCTGCCGCCCGAAAACAGGTTGAGAAAGCCGAGGATGTCGGAGCCGGTCAGCTGGTCTTCGAGCGTCTTGACCGCGTCCACGTCGATCCCCGGCGCCGGCACGTAGGCACCGAACCGGTAGAGCGCCAGCATGGCTGCGACGAAAAGGATCTTCTTGCGAATCTCCGGAACAGAAAAGGCTTTCGCAACCGTTGCGAGCATCAGGCGTCGATCAGCTCACAGCTTCCACCGGCAGCTTCAATCTTCTCTCTCGCCGAGGCGCTGAAGCCATGGGCGTGAACGGTCAGGGCCTTTGAGATCTCGCCGCCTCCGAGCACTTTGACCGGGTCCGACCGGGTCGCCAGGCCGACGCCCTTGAGGGTCTCCGGGGTCACTTCGGCCCCGATCTCGAAGCGGTCTTCGAGATCGGAGAGATTGACCGGCTGGGTCGCCGTGCGGAAATTCTCAGACGGCATCGACTTCTTCATGTGCGGGCCACGCAGCTTGCGCATCCGCCTCTGAATCGGGGTCTGTCCGCCTTCGAGGTTGGTCTTTCGCTTGTTGCCGGAACGCTGGCCCTGGCCACCATGCCCGCGGCCCGACGTCTTGCCGGTCCCGGAACCCTGCCCCCGGCCGATCCGCTTGCGGGGACGGCGGGAACCCGGTTTGGGGCTCAGGTTGTGAAGGCCGATCTCCTCGGCGCGGCTTTCCTGTCTGTCAGCCATCAGGCCTCCTCGACCTCGACCAGGTGGGTCACGACCTTGAGCTGGCCCTGAAGCTGCGGCGAGTCCTCACGCTCAACCTGACGGCCGCGCTTGCCGAGACCGAGCGCCTCGAGTGTGCCTTTCTGGTGCGGGTTCGTATGAATGTTGGAACGGGTCTGGGTGATCGCGAGCCTGGCCATCAGGACTCTTCTCCGGTTCCCGCCTGCGCGGCCTCGGCGTCTTCGGCCGCTTCTTCGGCAACCTGGGTCTCCTCGGCGGCTTCTTCTGTGGCCGGGTCGAGCTGCTCTTCGGCAGCTACCTCGGCTTCAACCTCGGACGACGCGACCGTCGAGGGATCCTCGACGACCGCACCCGACTGCGCGGCCTGCTCCTCTTCTGCCTTCGCCTCGAGCGCGGCGATGTCGGCCGGAGTGGCGGCGTCGGCTGCCTCTTCGACCGCCGCAGTGCTTGCGGAATCCTCTTCCCCACCGTCTTCGGCCGGGGATTCATCCTTCTCGATCCCGAGGACTTCGGAAACGGTCAGGCCACGAAGTTCGGCTACGTCTTCCGGCCGGCGCAGGCGCACGATGCCGTCCATGGTCGCCTTGACCAGGTTGATCGGGTTCTGGGTGCCGATGCTCTTGGTCAGGACGTCCTTGACCCCTCCGAGCTCGAGCACGGCGCGAACTCCGCCGCCGGCGATCACTCCGGTTCCGGCGCTGGCCGGGCGCAGCACTACGTGCCCGGCGCCGAAGCGACCGATGATCTTGTGAGTGATCGTATCCCCGTACTTGGGAATCTGGATCAGGTTCTTGCGGGCGTTATCAACGGCTTTCTGGATGGCCAGGGGAACTTCCCGGGCCTTCCCGTAACCGATGCCGACGACCGACTCCTCATCTCCGACAGCGACGAGCGCGGTGAACGAGAATCGGCGACCGCCCTTGACCACCTTGGCCACGCGGTTGATCTCGATCACACGTTCCTGCAGGTCGAGTCCTTTCGGACTGACCATCTCGACGCGGGCTGTATCCATGCCTTTCATATCAGCTGTTCACCGTAGCGAAGTCCATTGAACGATCAGACCGCGAAATCGCGGGATTGATCATCAAAACTCCAGCCCACCCTCTCTCGCACCTTCGGCCAGGGCCTTGACCCTGCCGTGGTAGCGGTAGCCGCTTCGGTCGAACACGCACTGTTCGACGCCTGCCTTCTTTGCGCGTTCGGCCAGCAACTCGCCGGCTTTCTTCGCCTGATCGGTCCGGCCCAGGTCACGCAGCCCGGCTTCGGTCCAGTTCGCCGCAGCGATGGTCTTGCCCTCGACGTCATCGACGAGCTGCGCGAAAATCCCGCGGTTCGAACGGTAGACCGAGAGCCGGGGGCGCTCGGCGTTGCCGGAAATCTTGGCTCGAACCCGATAGCGACGCCGCTGCCGGCGCTGGCGGTTGGTGGTCACACTCATACGCGCTTGCCGACCTTTCTGGCGACGTGTTCGCCGCGGTAGCGGATGCCCTTGCCTTTGTAGGGCTCCGGCGGGCGGCTTTCGCGGATGTTGGCCGCGATCTGGCCGACCTTCTGCTTGTCGATCCCGCGCACGACCACTTCGGTCGGCTGGGGTACCTCAAATTCGATGCCCTCGGGCGCTTCGATCGAGACCGGGTGGGAGAACCCGAGCGCAAGCTCCAGGTTCTTGCCACGGGCTGCCGCCCTGTATCCGACGCCCTGGATCTCGAGCCGCTTTTCGTAACCCTCGGTGACGCCGACGATCATGTTCGCGATCAGGCTCCGGGTCAGTCCATGCAACGCACGGTGGGGGCCGCGATCGGTCGGACGGTCGACCGTGATCTTTTCGTCCTCGCTGGCGACGGTGATCTCGGGGGAAATCGCCTGGGTCAGCTCGCCCTTGGGGCCTTTGACCCGGACCTCTCCTGGCTTTATCTCTACTTCGACCCCGCTGGGGATCGCGACTGGCTGTCTTCCGATTCGGCTCATTGCTTCACTCTCACCAGACGTAGGCGACGACTTCTCCGCCGACGCCTTCCTTCTTGGCTTCGTGGCCGGTCATCACGCCGTGCGAGGTGGTGACGATCGCGGTTCCGGTTCCTCCGTATACCCGGGGCACGGCATCGTTGCGGACGTAACGACGGCGCCCGGGGCGTGACACGCGCTCGATCCCGGAGATCACCGGCTGGTGGTCGCCGGTGTACTTGAGCTGCAGCTTGATCTTCTCGCCGACTTCGGCCGCCTCCTTCTCGAAACCGGAGATGTACCCCTGCTCGGTCAGGATGCGTGACATCTCAAGCTTCAGCTTCGAACTCGGCATCTCGACGCTGGCCAGGCCGGAGCCGAGCGCGTTGCGGATGCGGGTCAGGTAGTCGGCTACGGGATCGGTAAGCATGCTCTACCAGCTCGACTTGGTCATGCCGGGGATGTACCCCTCGTGGGCGGCTTCGCGCAGGCAGATCCGGCAGATGCCGAACTTGCGGTAGTAGGCGCGGGGCCGGCCACAGCGGCGGCACCGGTTGTATGCCCGGGTCTTGTACTTCGAAGGGCGCTGCTGGCGCACTTTCTGGGACGTCTTTGCCATCTTGAGCTAACCCTCCTGCTCTTCCTGATCGTGGGCTTCTTCGGCGCCTTCCGGTACCGGGCGGCCTTCCTGGGCGAAAGGCATGCCCAGAGCGAGCAAGAGCTCGAAGGCCTCGTAGTCCGTCGGGGCGGACGTGGTAATCGTGATGTCGAGACCATGGGTCTCGTCGACTGTGTCGTAGTCGATTTCGGGGAAAATCAGCTGTTCCTTGACGCCCATGGAGTAGTTGCCACGGCCGTCGAACGAGCTCGCCTTGAGCCCGCGGAAATCGCGGATCCGGGGGATCGCGATCGAGCAGAGACGGTCGAGGAACTCCCACATCCGAGCACCGCGCAGGGTGACCGAACAGCCGACCGGCATTCCCTCGCGCACCTTGAACGAGGCGATCGACTTCCTCGCCACCCTCACGTTCGGCGCCTGGCCGGCGATCAGCGCCAGCTCTCCGGTCGCCTTTTCACGGCTCTTGGTGTCCATGTGCGAACCGAGGCCCATGTTCAGGGTGATCTTCTCGAGGCGGGGGGCCCGCATCGGGGTCGAGTAATCGAACTTCTCGATCAGGCTCGGCAGGATCTCCTGGTTATAGGTATCCCGCAGACGGGGCGGCGGTACTGTCTGTTCAGTTGTGCTCGCTGTTGCTTCCATAAGTTCCTAGATTGCCTCGCCGGTGCGCTTGGAGTAGCGCTGGCGCTTGCCGTCCTCGGTCCGGCGGATGCCGATCCGGGTCGGTTTGTTGTCCTTGGGGTCGATCAGCATCACGTTGGAGATGTGGACCGGCCCCTCCTTCTCGATGATCCCGCCTTCAACGCCGGGCCCCTGTCCGCTCGGGGACGGCTGGGCCCGCTGATGGCGCTTGATCATGTTGAGGCCGTCAACGTACACGCTTTCCTTCTTCGGGTCGGTCCGGATGACCTGCCCCTGCTTGCCGGCTTCTTTGCCGGCGATGATCTCGACCTGATCGTCGGTGCGGATTTTCATCTCAGAGTACCTCCGGAGCCAGCGAGATGATCTTCATGAAATCGCGGTCGCGCAGCTCGCGGGCCACCGGTCCGAAGATCCGGGTGCCCCGCGGGTTGTTCTGGTCGTCGATCAGCACGGCGGCGTTCTCGTCGAAGGCGATGTAGGTGCCGTCGGAGCGGCCGAGCTCTTTGCGCGTGCGCACGATCACGGCCTGGACGACCTCGCCCTTGCTCACCCCGCTCCGCGGGCTGGCCTGCTTGACCGTCGCCGTGATCACGTCGCCGATCGAGCCGTATTTGCGGTGCGATCCACCCCTGACCCGGATGCAGAGCAGCTCCCGGGCGCCGGAGTTGTCGGCCACGCGCAGTCTTGATTCCTGCTGGATCACGGTTTACCTGGCCTTCTCCACGACGTCGACCAGCAGCCAGTGCTTGGTCTTGGAGAGCTTGCGGGTCTCGACCACGCGCACGACGTCGCCGACGCTGGCTTCGTTTTGCTCGTCGTGGACGTGGATCTTGTGGGTCTGGCGCACGATCTTCTCGTAGACCGGGTGGCGGCGGGCCGAGTCGATCTGGACCGTAATCGTCTTGTCGGCCTTGTCGGAGGTGACCAGACCGCGGCGAGCCTTGGGCTTGCCGGTCCGGACGCGCTCGGCGACCGAAGTACCGACGCCGTCGCCGGCCGTCGACTCTGACTTGCCGTCCGACCGCCGCTTGCGGCGGGCCCGGGCCTTGGCCTCGCGGGCCTTGAGCCGGTCCTCGTTGCGCTGTTCCGGGGAACGCTCGGGCCCGGGCTCGCCGGACTCACGGGACTTGAGAATCCGGTCGCGCTCCTTCCAGTTGAGATCGGCCAGGGGGTCATCGGCGGCCGGTGCGGCGGCTTCGTCCTCGACAGCTGCCGGGGCCTCCTCGGCTGCCGGAGCCTCTTCCTTTGCCGGAGCCTCTTCCTTCGCCGGTGCTTCCTCGGCGGCAGGGGTCTCTTTGGCTGCCGGGGTTTCTTCCGGAGCTGCGGTCTCTTCGGTCTCTTCCTGCTTTTCTTCTTCTGACATCAGTTCTGCCTAACTACTCGCGCCTTGTTCGCGCTCGAGATCGATGTTGCGTTGACGGGCAATGGTCAGGAGCCGGGCCACGTCCCTTTTTGCGGCGCTCAGACTTGAGGAGTTCTCGAGTTCACCGGTGGCGTGACGGAGACGCAGGTTGAACGACTCCTGGCGGGCCTCCTTGAGCTTTTCAACCAGCTCGATGTCCTGAAGGTTGTGTGCGTCGCTGGACTTCACTCGCCCGCCCCTTCCCGTGCCACGAACTTGGTCCGGATCGGAAGCTTGTGACCGGCGACCCGCATCGCCTCGCGGGCCAGTTCTTCGGAGACCCCGGAAAGCTCGAACATCACCCGGCCGGGCTTGACCACCGCTACCCACGCTTCCGGGTTGCCCTTGCCCTTGCCCATGCGGGTCTCGGCCGGCTTCTTGGTGATCGGCTTGTCCGGGAAGATGTTGATCCAGACCTTGCCGCCGCGCTTGATCTTCCGGGTCATCGCGACACGGGCAGCTTCGATCTGGCGGTTGGTGATCCAGCCGCGGTCGAGGGCCTTGAGCCCGAACTCGCCGAAAGTTACGTCGGTGCCGCCCTTGGAATAGCCGCGGCGACGACCACGCATGACCTTGCGGTGCTTGACTCGTTTCGGCATCAGCATCAGCGACGACCTCCCCCGCGGTTGTCACCGGGACGACGGTCCCCGCCACCACCACGGCGGGCTCCACCGCGCCGTTCCTGCTGCTCGTCCTCGGCCTCCTGCTTCATCCGGGCGGAATCGAATCCTTCGGGCATCACCTCGCCCTTGTTGATCCAGCACTTGACCCCGATCCGGCCGGTGCCGGTGACGGCCTCGACGAATCCGTAGTCGATATCGGCCCGCAGGGTGTGCAGCGGGACGCGGCCGTCGGAGTAACCCTCGGTGCGGGCCATCTCGGCCCCGCCGAGCCGGCCTGAAATCTGGACCTTGACTCCCTTGGCCCCGGACCTCATTGCGGAGGTCAGGGCGCGCTTCATCGCCCGGCGGAAGGCGACCCGGTTCTGCAGCTGCTCGGCGATCGACTGGGCGACCAGCTTGGCGTCGAGCTCGGGCCGCTTGACCTCGCGGATGTTCACCTTGACCGCCTGGCCGGTGATCTTGTGCAGGTCCTTGCGCAGGGCGTCGACCTCGGAACCGGACTTGCCGATCACGATGCCCGGGCGGGCGGTGTGGATGTCGACCGCGACTTCACCGCGCCGCTGGATCGTGATGTCGGAGAGACCGGCGTGGGCCAGCTTCTTCTCGATGTGATCACGGATCGCCAGGTCCTGCATCAGCAGGTCGGCGAAGTCCTTCTCGGCAAACCAGTTCGACTTCCAGTCGTGGATGTAACCGACGCGGAAGCCTTCGGGATGAATCTTCTGTCCCATGGTTACTGCTACCTCACTCGTCTTCCGGGGTCAGCGCCACGGAAATGTGGCAAGTTCGTTTGTTGATCGGGGTCGCTCGCCCCATGGCGCGGGGCCGGAACCGCTTCAGGGTCGGGCCTTCGTCGACCCGGATCTCGTGGACGAACATCTCGTCCCCGATCAGGTCGTGGTTGGCCTCGGCGTTGGCGGCGGCGGATTCGATCACTTTGGCGATCTCGTCGGCAACCGAGCGGGGTGAAAACTGGAGCAGCGATCTTGCATCGTCGATGTGCCTGCCGCGAACCTGGTCGGCGATCAGGCGGGCCTTGCGGGGCGAGACCCGGACGAACCTGGCGGTCGCCCTGACCAGCACCGGTTCGAGATCCTCCTGCTTTTTCGCGGTAGCGGCCACGGTTACTCCTTGCCGCTGGTGTGGGAGCGGAAGGTTCTGGTCGGCGCAAATTCGCCCAGCTTGTGGCCGACCATCGACTCGGAAATGAACACGGGCACGTGCTTGCGGCCGTCGTGGACGGCGATCGTGTGGCCGACCATCTCCGGGAAAACGGTTGAGCGGCGGGACCAGGTCTTGACCATCTGCTTGTTGCCGGCCTCGTTCATTCCGTTGATCCGGCTCATCAGCCGTTCCTCTACGTACGGGCCCTTCTTGGTCGATCTGCCCATGGTCTACCTGCCCTTCTTCTTGCCGCGGCGACGGCCGCGCACGATGTAGCGGTCTGAAGACTTGGACTTCTTCCGGGTCCGGTAGCCGAGGGTCGGCTTGCCCCACGGGGTGACCGGGTGGCCGCCGGGGGTCTTGTGCGCCTCGCCACCGCCGTGCGGGTGGTCGACCGGGTTCATGGCGATTCCGCGGCTCTGCGGGCGTTTGCCCTTGTGGCGGCTGCGGCCGGCCTTGCCGACGGTCATCGTCTGGTGTTCGGAGTTCGAAAGCGGGCCGATCGTCGCCCGGCACTCGGCCCTGACCATGCGCATCTCCGAGGAGGGCAGTCGGAGGGTGACCATCTCGCCCTCTTTGGCGACCAGCTGGATCGCGGTGCCGGCCGAGCGCCCGAGCTTGCCGCCCTGGCCCGGCTTGAGTTCCACGTTATGCACGATCGTGCCGACCGGCATCTCAGCGAGGGCCAGACAGCTGCCGGGGCGGATGTCCGATCCGGGTCCGGACTGGACCATGTCACCGACCTTGATCTGGGCCGGAGCCAGGATGTAGCTCTTCGCGCCGTCGGCGTAGTGCAGCAGGGCGATGTAGGCGCTGCGGTTGGGGTCGTACTCGATTGTCGCGACCTTGGCCGGGATGCCGTCTCTGGTCCGCTTGAAATCGATCAGGCGGTAACGGCGCTTGGCACCGCCGCCGCGGTGGCGGCTGGTGATCCGGCCGTTGGCGTTGCGCCCGCCGCTCTTCCCGATGCCTTCGGTCAGCTTGCGCTCGGGCTCGGTCGCGGTGACCTGCTCCCTCAACGGGTAGGTCGCAAAGCGGCGCCCGGGGCTGGTCGGTTTTGTCTTTCGGTTTGCCATAAGTCTCTTTCCTAGCCCTCTACCGCTGCGCCTTCGAACAGCTCGATGGTGTCGCCGGGGGCCAGCTCGACGATCGCTTTCTTCCAGGAGCGGCTGCGCCCGGAGTGGAGCCCGCGCCGCTTCGGCTTCGAGCGCACCTTGAGCGTGCGAACCTTGACCACTTCGACCCCGAACGCCTTCTCGATCGCATCGGCGATCTCGAACTTGTGGGCCCGGTCGTCCACCCGGAAGGTGTACCTGCCGGCCGCGATCAGGGCGTACGTCTTTTCCGAGATGACCGGGCGGATGATCACGCTGCGGGGATCCATCACTCGCCGTCCTCTTCAGTCCGGGCCGAGTCTTCCTCGGGCTTTACTTCAGTCTCGGTCGTAGCCTTGTCGTCCGGCTTCTCTTCGGCCTCGGGCGCCTCTTCGGCGGCCGGCTCGACCTCTGCCTCGGGTTCTGCTTCGGGCTCGGGTTTAGCTTCGGCCTTGGGCTTCGCTTCGGCCTTGGGCTTCGCTTCGGCCGATTCCAGTCCGGCCTTGCCGGCGAGTATCTCGAGTGCGCCCTCCGAGATCACGATCGAGGCGGTTCCGATCACGTCGACTACTGCAACCGCACCGACCTCGAGCACTTCGACCCGGGGAATGTTGCGGAAGCTCTTCAGCAGCTCGGTCTCCTCACCCAGGATCACGACCAGGGTCGGCAGCTTGGCGCCCCACTTGGTCAGTGCCTCGGCGGCCGACTTGGTCGAAGGGGTCTTGAAATCGGCGGCTTTGACCACGGCGACGCTGTCCCGCCCGGCATGTACCGAGAGGGCCGAACGCAGCGCCTTGCGGCGGGCCTTGCGATTGACTTTGATCGTGTAGTGGCGCGGCTTCGGTCCGAACGCGACACCGCCGCCGTAGCGGCTGGGTGCGCTCAGGGCGCCGACCCGGGCCCGGCCGGTCCCCTTCTGGCGCCAGGCCTTGGCGGTGGTCATCGCGACTTCAGAGCGGGTCAGGCTCGAGGCGGTACCGCGACGGCGCGAGTTGGCGTCGGCGCGGGCGGTCTCGTGGACCAGGGACTGGTGGAACTCCTCGGTGAACAGTCCGGCCGGTGCGGACGCCTTGGTGGTCTTGCCCAGCACCGGGATCTTTGTCGCCTTGGCGCTAGCCATGAGTACGGATCTCCACGATAGAGTTCTTCGAACCGGGGACGGACCCCTTGATCATCAGCAGGTTGCGGTCGGCGTCGATGTCGGCGATCTCGAGCCCGAGCTGGGTCGCCCGCTTGTTGCCCATCTGGCCGGGCAGCTTCATGCCCTTGAAGACACGGGCCGGCCAGGCGGATGCGCCGATCGAACCCGGGGCGCGCACGTTGTGTGATCCATGGGAGACCGGACCGCGGCTGAAGTTGTGACGCTTGACCGTGCCCTGAAAGCCTTTGCCGATCGAGATGCCCGAGACCTTGACCTTCTGGCCGGCCTCGAAGTTCGAGACGGTCACCTCCTGGCCGAGCGTCACTTCCTCTTCGGAACCGTCGATCCCGGCGTCGCGGAACTCGACCAGGACCCGCATCGGCCCGGCGTCGGCCTTGGCCAGGTGTCCGGCCTCGGCCTTGCTCAGCCGGCTCTCTTTGACCTCGTCGAAGGCGAGCTGA
>JAENXK010000168.1 GCA_016649615.1 Thermoleophilia bacterium | reverse complement strand
GTCCCACGTAACCGGGAACGTGCAATACCTGCCCGGCCCGGGATCAGGCATCGCTTCCATCGGATCCTTAGTGACCCGCGTGGTGCGGTTGTGAGCCGTCTTGCAGGTGAACTCCTCCGAAGAGCCGTCAAGGACATGCGGCGTCTTCGGCATCAATCGTTGCAACTTCCCGTGTCGCTGTAAAATATCAGAGACCTTCGGGAAGTAGGTCGTTTTCCAGGCAGACGACTGCGCTATCAGATAAGCGAAGGCGTTGCCAACATAATCAGCCATTATATCACCTCACTAGAACTGTTGTGAGGCGGGTTGCCCTCCGGTGGCTTGCCTTTTGAACTCTGCGTCGAAGATAGACTGGGCCTGTGCAGCCAACTTCTCATCCTCAGAGAGATCGTCTGCGCCCGTGCCTTCGTCCATGACCGCACCGGTATCCGAGGGCCTGTCAAGCCCCCCGCCGGGTTGCGATGCCCGTACCAGCAACCATGCATTGAGAGCCTTCAGCTTCTCAAATACGTTGTCGGTCGCCTGTTTGATGCGAGCGGGGTCAGAGATCGGCATCACGTATTCGCCTTGCCGATCACCCAGCACTTCCAGTTCACGTTCAAACAGGGTTGCCAGCGTGTTCTGGAGCGGTGTGCCGTCGCCTTTCAGCGCGGCATCGAACGAAGAATCCTTGAATGTGTCTCCAAAGCGCTCCCCTCCGAGTGCTTCGGCAACCAGCGTGGATTCAGTTTCCCGAGCAGAGTTGTACGCTTGCTCGGTCTGGGCCTGCGTCTTCGCAGCCTCCCGTTGATCGAGCAAGCCTGTAATAGCTTCCAGCGTAAGGGGTTCCGCCCCCACATCTTGCGTTTCCGACTCAATCGGCCTTGCCAGCGCCTCCATGACACTAAGGGCGGTCGGATCACTCTTGAGCTTGCCGTAATCACCCAACGCCGCGAATGCGTCGTCGAATGACTTGTAGCCAAGCCCCTGGAGAGTGGTGAACGTCCTGTCAATCCCGGCGGCCTTACTGGTCAACTGAGCCAACTTCTGTTGGTCGATCGACGCCATCCCCTCTCGTTGCTCCGGTGAGGTGACGGGAGCAGGTTGAGAAGCAGGGTCCGCCGTCCCGGCATCGGTCTGAGTAGCGGTCTGGGTAGGCTCTGGGCCGCCAGTCGCGTCAGCCTCGTCGGGGGTAAGCAGTCGGCTTGATCCAAACAACATTACGATAAATCCTTCCTTGCGTTATGCGACAGATGCGGGCAGTCCGAGTGGTAGTCCGCCGGCAGCGCCCACCGGAGCATCAACCGGGTTGATACTTTCGGGTGCGCCCTGCGCGGGTGGGACGAACTCGGACCCCGTTTCCTGTCCCGTTTCCGAACCTTGACCTTGCCCGCCTTCCATGCCGCCCATTTGCTGCATCTGTTCGAGGGCAAGTTGTCTTTGTATCTGGATCGCCTGTTCGAGCATGGCGATCTGTTGCATCGCGCCCGGCTTGCGGCGATCGAGTTGATGAATTGCGCGTTTCGCCAGCAGCTCGAACATGCCGGGATTCAGCGACGGTTGACCGGGCCACGGCTGGCCGTTCAGGATGTCAACCAGAATCCCGTTGATGTAGTTGATCTCATATTCCTGGCCGGCGGTAATCGGACGCTCAACGTCCAGGGCCATTGCCACGATATGTTCCTCGGCGCCGATCAATCCGGTCTGGAGCGAGCCGTTGAGTTGCGCGATGCGCTCCACCACTGAACGGGAGATAATGGACTCTTCCCGCACGCTGACATCCAGCGCGATCCGCGCCGGGTCAACCTCCTGGAAGAGCATCAGGTCCGATTCGTTGAACCCGTGATCGTTGACCAGACGTGCAAGCATCTGGTTTGGCTGGTCCATTGCTTTCCGGACCGTGCCCAGCGTGACCTTCAGGGCCTCCGCATAGGCAGCCTTGTCGTCCTGAATGATGTTGTCGGTGACGATCTTGGACTCATGCAGGATGGCCTGTTGGGTCGCTTCCGGCACATGAGTCTTCATCGCGCCCTTCTCGGCCTGGGAGATATGGACTTGTGCATCCATGCCCATCGAGAGGTCTGCGATAAGCGATACGAACTCGACATTCATGGCCGGCGGGGTCATGAACGTGGGGGGCGGCGAGTTCCCGCTACGCGAATCATATACCAGTACCCCGCCAATCCCCTCGGACAACTGGTTTACGAACTCGTCGCGGTTGGTCGTACCCTTGTCCACCAGCCACCGGCCAAATACGGACGATGTGAGTTGCTGGAACTCGATCGACCGCATGATATTTATCATGTCATTATGGGCCATCAGCACGTTCGGCACGCCCCAGGACCACACTGAATCACCGGTAACGAACCCGTCGAGCTTGAAGATGTTCCGTCCATGATGGCCGAACGAACTCACCGGGTTGTCCATGTTCAGCACGTTGCCCACGATGGTCTCGCTCGACCCGAACCCCGGGCTCGTGTCCAGAATCGTGTAGCAGGTGGGCCAGAGGTTCGGGTCGTCGTCGGACGATTCGAGCAGTTGAATGATCCGGACCGCCTTCTCCTTGCTCCGCATGGCGTAGGCGTCCCAGAGCCCGCAGCCCGGCACGTTCGCCGCGGCAACGTAGTGTGGGGCGATGTCACTCATTGCCTGCACCCGTTCCCGGTCGATGCCGAACTTCTCGATCGGCCCATACGTGCGCTCGAAGTCCTTGAGCGTCATGGGCCGTTCGAGCATCAGGACCGAGTGATCGGCCAGGTTGGGACTGGTATTGGCGGGATCCCAGATCAGGTCACTGAGGGGCGCGTGCGTCCACCGCACCCATTGCCCCTGCACCTCAACGGGCGTGCCATCTGGGTTCAGGGCTACGTCGGCCGAGACCTGGCGAGTCTTTCGGGTTGTCTCCACGATCAACAGCCAGGAGCCACCGAACCACCGCAACAGGGACGTGGACGCAGCCGCGCGCGTGAACGCACACGACCCATCCAGTCCGTTCAGCACGTTCTGGGAGATCTGTGCGATGTTCTCGTGCTTCAGGCCCCGCATGTGCTTGGGCGGTCGGACGGACGCTTCGATGCGTGTCGGCCTCGTGCTGGCGATCATTCTTCGCAGCAGCGGGCCGATCCGGTTGTCAACGACCCGGATCTCCGGGCTCTGCGGATCCCAGTCCTCTACCAGCGGGTATTGATCTATGTCGCCGGAAAATCCGGAGCGCTCCACGCGGTTCCATTGCCGGCCGTTGGCGTAGGCGAACCCGAGCGCAGTACGGCACGCAATCTCCGCGCGCACGGGAGCATGAGATTCCCGCAGCTCGGAGGCTCTTTTCAGAACCTCTTTCGGGTTGTTATAGCCCACCTATCATCCCCCCGTAATACGCTGAGGCTGGGCGCCGGTCGGCCCCTTGCGCGCACTCTCCCTCTGGGTCTCCGCCACCGTCTTGTTCGCCTCGGCCTGCAACTTGGCCGCGTCGGCTTGTTTGTCATCGACCCCGATCCGCGCCAATTCCTGCTGGTGTTGCGCCAGGTTCGTACCCGCCTTGTGGAACCACATAAGCGCGTTCTGCGTGCGGATCGCCACATAAGCCATTGCAGCCATACCCGCAACGAACAAGGCCACGAGAGCCACCAGCAGGATTACGATCAGTGTTTC
>JAENXK010000047.1 GCA_016649615.1 Thermoleophilia bacterium | reverse complement strand
CTCTGCTTCGTGCGCGACCCGGACGGCTACCGCATCGAGTTGATCGAAAGCGATCCCGGCAGGGACTGATCTCGCCGAATTCCTGATTGAGTGTTCGGGAGCAGGAATTCAGTAAGTTTTCGCCATGACAGCCGACCTCAATTACTTCATTCAGGCGATAGTCGGAGTTTTCATCATCACCGACCCGATCACCCGCGGGTTCTTTTTCAAGACGCTGACCGAAAACGAGCCCGACCGTCGTCGTGAATGGGTGCGCAAGATCACTCTTGCCGTTGCGATCATCCTCGGAATCTCAGCGCTCGCCGGCCGGGAAATCCTGGAGATAATCGGAATTAATCTCGGCGCCTTCGGTGTTGCCGGTGGCATCGTGGTGACCATGATGGGATTCGAAATGCTGTTCGGCGGCGAGCCGAGCCGGGCCCAGGGAGGCAAGGCGGCACACGAGGAACCGGAACCGGAACCGGAAAGCTTCGAAGGCAGCGTCATCGTGCCCTACGCGATGCCATTTGTGGCCGGACCCGGAGCGATCACTCTGGTGATCTCGATTTCGGCCGGAACATCAGATTTCTCAGGAGCAATCGCGGCCCTTGTCGCGGTCGCGGTGGCGGTGATCCTGCTGCCGATCGGCCATCTGCTGATTTCCGAGAAACTCAATATTTCCGAGAACGGAATGAAGATCGCCACCAAGTTCGGTGGCTTGCTGATCGCGACCATCGGCATACAGCTGATGCTGAGCGGCATCCAGACCTACTTCAAGATCTAGGCGACCGGCCACCGGCACCCCGTAACCGGGGAGCCGCCTTGCGGTCAAGACCCGCGGAACCGACCGCCGGCAATCCGGTCGCCGCCCCGGCTGGGGCAGCGACCGGTCGTACCGGCGGTCAGGCCGGAGGTATCCGGTCACGCGGGCTCAGCCCATCGCGGCTCCCTGGAAGATGCAGGCGTTGCCTGGCCCGTATGGACCGTTGGCGGCGCTGGCTCCGTTCTGCACCCCGATCCCGGTCACCATCTGCAGCGCGGTGCCGTCCGGCGCCCCGGCCAGATTTTCGTCCTCGTGATAGCTGGCGACGCTGCCAGTAGCCGTCTGCGTGTCCAGCTGGCGATCTACCTCGAGTGTCGTGGTGTTCAGGTAGTCGGTAGCAAGCGGTCCTCCGGGCCGGTCGTCGGTACCTTCCATGATCGAGAAGTCGGCCGTCGTCCGCACGTAGATCTCGCCCCTCAGATTGTCCAGGACGCTGTCACGGAAGCACTTGGCGTAGAGCTCCAGCGGGCCCTTCTTGTACATCGGGTTCTCCGGTGCGGCGGCCCGGGCCGCCGCTTGGGTCGGACCGTTGGTCGCTGTGACCACCAGGAACGAATTTCCCAGCACCTTGTAGTCGGAAATCTTCGAGTCGTCGAGCGAGTCGTCGGCGACCTTGGAACCGTCAACTGCTCCTGCTGCGATCTTCGAACCGGTCACGGCTTCGCCGGCGATCTTTCCGGACTTGACCGCTTTGGGGCCGATCTTGCCGTTGGTCACCGCTTTCGCCGCGATCCGGTTGGTCGAGACCGCCTTCTTCTTGATCTTGTTCTTGGTCACGGCTTCGCTCTTGATCTGGTTGGTGCCGATCTTGGTTGCTGCCACGGCGGTGCCGCCTACGGCGACGATCAGGGCGAGCATTGCTACCGCCATCGCGGGTGATGGACGCAAGCGTCGGATATTCATCTGGAACCTCCTGGTCGGGTCCGGCTCTCGGACATGGACCCCGTGCCCGCATCGTCACGCCCGGACTTGTCCACTCAAACTAACCGGTATGGCGGGGCGGTCCAGTTGACTCGGGTTGGCGGCCGGCCTATCCCGGTCCCTTCCGGTGGGTGCCTTGACCTTGGAAGCGCACGGCAATATGGTCGAGAGATACAACGAAAGGAGTGCTGATGGCTGATGCCGCACTATTCATCGGTTGGGGACAGGTCGTTCGCGGTCGCGAGGAGCGCGCGCTCGAAGTGTTCAACGAGAGTGTCGCCTACTGGGGCGGTCTCCAGAGCAGCGGGAAGATCGAGGATTTCGAGGTCGTCCTGCTGGCACCGCACGGCGGTGAGCTGGGTGGATTTGCCCTGCTCAGGGGTAGCGCCGACCAGATCGCGTCGCTGCAGTTCGACGAGGAGTTCGACCGGCAGGTGACCCGCGCCGATCTGATCGTCGAAAATCAGGGCGTGGTCAGGGCGATGATCAACGAAGGCCTGGCCAGCTCGATGAGCCGGTACCAGGGCGAGGTCGGGGAGCTCGACTAGCCGTTTTCCGGCGACTGTCCGGAGCCGTTTCCTCCGTCCGGCGGCAGGAACGGTTCCGGCTGTCCGGGAAGCAACGCCGGGGCGAACGAAGCAGACCGGAAGCGGCTACTCGGCGACCACCCGGAGGGTGCTCATCTCGCGGTCCGCGGCCCCGCGGACGTAACCGCCGTGATCGATCGAGTCGGTGATGAAGTCGAGGGTCTCGCGGGTCAGGCGTTCTCCCGGCAGCACGTTGGGGATGCCGGGAGGGTAGGTCGCCAGTGGCTCGGCCGAGATCCGGCCCTCGGCTTCCGTGAACGGGACGACGTCCTGGGCACCGAGGAAGGCATCGCGCGGGGTCATCGCCGGTTCACCCCAGGGCGGGGGCGGAGCGAATTCGGGCTTGGTCGAAGGCGGTTCGGCTCCGATGTGGTCGACCGCGGCGATCACGCCGTCGACCAGGCGGAGAACTCTGGCCGGATTGCCGGTGCCGATGCCGAACACGGCCACGGCGACAGTGTCGCTGGTCAACTCGAGGTTGATGTTCGCCAGTTGACGACCCAGTGCGGCGATCCGGTACCCGGTGGTCCCGGTGCCCCGCGCGTCGATGGTCAACCGCAGCGGATCCCAGCCGATCACACTCTTCTGCCTGAGCAGGCTCTCATCGAGTACGTCGAGGCCATCGATGGACCTGATCTCGGACCGGGCTTCGGACAGCGCTGCGATCGTCTCGGTCAGCAACTCCTCGCCGTAGACGGCGGCCTGCCGGCGCGCCGCGTCGAGCGAGCCGCAGAGCAGCGAGTTCGGACTGGTTGATTCGGTCATGCTCACACAGCGGTCGATGATCTCGGCTTCGAACCGGTCCGAACTGAGGTGGATCATCGCCGACTGGGTCAGGCTGCCGACGATCTTGTGGGTCGAGGAGACGACCAGATCGGCTCCCGCGTTGATCGCGCTCTGGGGCAGGTCGGGATGAAAGTGAAGATGGGCTCCCCACGACTCGTCGACGACCAGCGGCACCCCCCGCGAGTGGGCGACATCGGCCAGGGCGGCGACATCGGCGCTGGCGCCGAAGTAGGTCGGCGAGACGACTATCGCAGCCGCGGCATCGGGGCAGCGGTCGAGGGCTTCGGTGAGTGTTTCGGGAGTCAGGCAGTGGGCGATCCCGAGTTCGGGATCGATCTCGGGGGCGGCGAAGGTCGGTTTCAGCCCGGCCATGATCATTCCGTCGATAACCGACGAATGAACGTTCCGCTGGACCACCAGCTCGGCTCCCATGTGGGCGACCGCCATGCACATCGCCTGGTTGCCCTGGGAGGCACCGTTCAGCAGGAACCAGGTCCGCTTCGCACCCCAGGCTTCGGCCGCGAGGTGTTGCGCCTCCTGAAACGGGTTCGGCTCACCGACGTCGATGCCCTCGATCAGGGCCGGGATGTCATTGGTGAGACCGATCTGGCCGACCAGTTCGAACAGCGACCGGTCGGCTCCGACGCCGCCCTGGTGTCCGGGGACGTTGAAACGCCCCGGCTCGCTCCTGGCGAACTCGATCAGCGCGTCGACGTAGGGGGTGCGGTTCTGGTCGAGCATGGATGGATTCTAGGGGTGATCCTCCGGCTCAACCGTAGGGGTACCACCATTCCTTGATCTCGATCTCGGAATCCAAGTGCACATGCTTGGCTTCGCGGAAAGCGTCGAGCCCCTCGGTCCTTTCACCGCCGATCAGCAACTTCGTCTTGTAGTTCATGGCGGGATCGTATGCGGCCCGGGGCCGGGATGCCGGGGTGGCTCAGATCGGCATCGACATGCCGGTGGTGCCGGCGTCATCGGCCCGCTTCTCGGCCATCTTCTCTGCCCGGCGCTGCTGGATGATCACCGCGGCCATCGCGATCACGGTGACCGCGAACAGCATCGTCGCGATCACGTTGACCTCGACCGGGATCCCGCGCTGGTTGGCGCCGAAGATGTAGAGCGGGAAGGTCACGGTCGCGCCGGAGTTGAAGTTCGAGATCACGAAGTCGTCGATCGAGAGAGCGAACGAAAGCATCAGCGCTGCGCCGACCGCCGGAGCCAGCAGGGGCAGGGTGATCTTGCGGAAGGTGGTGATCGCGTTCGCCCCGAGGTCGGCGGCGGCCTCCTCGAGGCTCCGGTCGAAGCCGATCAGCCGGGAGCGGACCACGATCACGACGAAGCTGATCGAAAACATTATGTGGGCGATGACCAGCGTGCCGAAGCCGAGCTTCGCACCGTAGACGAGGAACATTGAAAGCAGAGATGCACCGATGACCACCTCGGGCGTCGCCAGCGGAATGACGATCAGGAAGTTGGCCGCCCGGCGCCCGAAGAAGTTGTACCTGACCAGGGCGATCGCGATAAGGGTTCCGAGGATAGTCGAGCCGATCGAGGAGATCGCGGCCAGCTGAATGCTGGTGATCAGCGCGTCGGTCAGCTCGGTGATGCCGAACGGGTTCTTCCAGGCGTCCAGGGTGAACCCGACCCATTCGAAGTTGAACCGGCCGACCGGGTCATTGAAAGAGAAGACGGCGATCACGGCGATCGGCGCCAGCATGTAGAAGAGGGCAAGTCCGGCGATAATGTTGACCGCGTGGTCCTTCAGCCAGGTCCAGGCCTTCATTTCACCTCATCCTCCTCACCCATCAAGGATTCGGTGCCGGCGAACTTGATGTAGGCCATCAGAAGCAGCATGATCAGAACCAGCAGGGTGAAAGACAGTGCGGCTGCGACCGGGTAGTCGTTTATCACCAGGTATTTCGACTGGATCACGTTGCCGATCATCGCCTGCTTGGTGCCACCTAGGAAGGTCGAGTTGACGTAGTCACCGGCAGCCGGAATGAAGCAGAGCAGCGTGCCGGCGACGATGCCCGGCGCGGTCAGCGGCAGGGTCACCTTGAAGAAGGTGGCGCGGGAGTTGGCGTAGAGGTCCTTGCTCGCTTCGACCAGCCGCAGGTCGAGCCGTTCCAGCGACGCATACAGCGGCAGCACCATGAAAGGCAGGAAGTTGTAGGTGAGGCCGGCGATCACGGCGCCCGAAGTCGCCAGGACCCGTCCGTCCTCGGGGACTATGTGGAGGAACTTGAGCGCGTCGACCACGATGCTCGAATCGTCGAGGATGGTTTTCCAGGCGATCGTCCGGATCAGGTAGGTGGTGAAGAACGGCGCGATCACCGCGAACAGCATCAGGTTCTTCCAGCGGCCTCCCTTGATCGCGATCGCATAGGCGAGCGGGTAGCCGATCAACAGGGAAAACACGGTCGCCGCTCCGGCGTAGTAGAAGGCCCGCCCGAACTGGGTGCTGTACTCGGAGATCGAGTCGGCGTAGTTGGACCAGTTCCAGGTCAGCTGGTAGCCGGTCTCCAGCGAGCCGGTCTTGAGCGAGAGCTCGAACATGAAGTACATCGGGATGACGAAGAAAAACAGCAGCCACAGGAGTCCCGGGCCGAGCAGCCAGTAAGGAATCAGTCGCTGGCGGAGCGATGTCATCGGCGGTCGGTCACCTTTGGTGTCCGGTTACCTTTGACATCGCTCCGCCAGCTTCCGTTTCAGCCGGTTCAGCCGGCCAGCATATCCTGGAACTGCTGTTCGATTTCCTTCTGCTGAGCTTCGTCGCCCGGAATCGACGGCTGGTCGAAGCAGTCGGCCGTGAATTCCGGGGTCGGGAAGATCAGCTTGTTATTGGCGATCGCCGGATCGCGTTTCTCCAGGATCTCCTTGACTCCCTTGACCGGGCTGACGTAGTTCACCCACTCGGTGATGTCGGCCTGGACCTCGGGCTCGTATACGAAATTCATGAAATCGTATGCGGCCGCCGTGTTCGGGGCACCGACCGGGATCAGCATGTTGTCTGACCAGATCGAGCAGCCCTGGGTCGGCTGGACGTAGTTGATGTTCGGGTTGTCGATCTGGGCCTGGACGGCATCTCCGGACCAGCCGATCGCGCCCACTACCGTGCCTTTTGCCAGGTCCTGGACGTAGTCGTTGCCGGTGAAGCGGCGGATCTGACCGTCGTCGACAGCCTTCTGCAGCTTGTCGATAGCGGCGGTCCAGTCTTCCGGGGTCGACTCATTGGGGTCAACTCCGTCACCGGCCATCACCAGCGGAACCGTATCCCGCAATTCGGTCAGCATGGTGACCTTGCCCTTGTACTTGGGATCGAACAGATCGTTGACCGACTTGATGTCCGGGGCGAGATCCTCACGCACGACCAGGCCGGTCATGCCCGACTGCCACGGTACGCTGAATTCGCGTTCAGGGTCGAAGGCAGGGCTCTGCAGGTCATCCGTGAGGTTGTCGAAGACGGTGGTCAGTTCGTCGTGGTCGAGCTTCTGGATGTAGCCGAGATTCCACATCTTCTCTGCCATCCAGTCGGTCACGACGATGATGCTGCGTCCGCCGGCGTCACCCTGCGAGAACAGCGGCTGGACCTTGCCGAAGAATTCGTTGTTGTCGTTGACGTCCTCGATGTACTTCGTTTCGATCCCCGACTTCTCCTGGTACTCCGCGATCGAGCCGTCTTTGCCGGGGTCGACGTAAAGCGGCCAGTTTGAGATGGTGACCTTGCCGCTCGCTTCGCCCCCTTCGGCTGTCGGCACGTCTTCGTTGCTGGCGCCCTCGTCGATTCCGCTGCCGCCTCCACAGGCGACCAGAACCATCGAGACGGTCAGGGCCATCGCGGCCAGGATTAGCAGTTTCAGTGATCGGTGGTTCGAGGGCGTCTTCACGCTGTTGCTCCTTCTTTTTCGTTATCGGGGGACACGTCCGCAGTGTCGGCCGAAGCCGACTCCTCGGGCGATTCGCTTGTCAGATGCATGTGGTCGGGCTCCCAGACCAGTTTCACCCGGGACCCGCCGCCGGGCAGCTGGTGCCGCTCGGCCTCGGAAGCGTTTGGGATCAGGACGGTCATCTTGACGTCGTCGGCGACGCGGACCACCATCTGGGTCGAGGTCCCGAGATAGAGTGAGCTCTCGACGACCCCGTCGACGCTCGGTCGGTCGCTCGGGGCCTCGTCCGCGGCCGAGACGGTGAGCTTTTCCGGCCGGACCACGGCAAAGCAGCGTTCGTCGGCCGAAAAATCAGCGGCCTCCGGGGTGCTCACCGTCGGGCCCCCGTCGATCTTGATCTCGCTGCCGGAGGCAGCCACGGCCGGAAGCAGGTTGGACACGCCGATGAAGCCGGCGACAAAAGTGGTTGCCGGGCGTTCGTAGACTTCCTCGGGTCCGCCGCACTGCTCGATCCGGCCCTCATCCATGACCGCTATCCGGTCCGACATCGTCAGGGCCTCTTCCTGATCGTGGGTCACGTAGACGAAGGTGATCCCCACGTCGCGCTGGATGTTCTTCAGCTGCACCTGAAGGCCTTTGCGGAGCTTGAGATCGAGCGCACCGAGCGGCTCGTCCAGCAGCAGCACCTTGGGCAGGTTGACCAGAGCCCGGGCCAGTGCGACCCGCTGCTGCTGACCGCCCGAAAGCTGAGCCGGCTTGCGCTTCGCCTCACGGGAAAGCCCGACCCGCTCGAGTTCATACGCGACCCGCTTCTTGATCTCGCTTTTTCCGACCTTCTTTCGCTTCAGGCCGAAGGCGACGTTTTCCTCCAGGTTCATATGAGGGAAAAGTGCATAGCTCTGGAAGACGGTGTTGGTCGGCCGCTTGTAGGCCGGCTGTCCGGCGACGTCGACGTCGTCGATCAGCACCTTGCCTTCGGTCGGCTGTTCGAAGCCGGCGATCATCCGCAGGGTGGTGGTCTTGCCACAGCCGCTCGGCCCGAGCATGGTGAAGAATTCACCGTTGGCGATCTCGAGGTCCATATCCTTGACGGCCGCAAAACTGCCGAACTTCTTGGTCACACCTTCGAGTCTGACGCTCCCTTCGGCACCCGACTCGTGGCCGGTCTTGCCGTTGTCGCCCTCGTCGGGCGGAAGGTCTAAAGAACTCTCCATCGAACCCTCTTCTCCTCGCCGTGATCCACTTCGGCAGCCGAGCCGAAACACACGACGACCGTTTCCAACGATGGAACCGTATGGCATAACGCACCGGTTTCGCAAGTCGCCCCGGATTTTTTCTTGCTGCCGGTCCCTCGATGTCTTCGCTGGCCACGTCGGTCAGGTCGTCCTGCAGCTTCGCCGGACCCGCTCACCGGGCCGGCTTAAATCCTTCCTCGGCTCCCCGGCCCGCTGCGGGACCCCAGCGGGCGGGAGGGGATCTCCTTCAGCACCTCCGGACAATGAATATGCTTTTGCCAAGACAGATGGACAGACTGTCCGCTTGTCTTTCCGGGAATTCCGAAATAGGCTGGCGGTACCAGCGAGATCCGGACCATCTTCAGCGATGGTTCACGAGAAGGAGGACGGCGTGTCTACCGCGACCACGAGTGACATCGGTACAGGGATGGATTACCAGAAGAAGGCGCGCGAGCATCTCTGGCTTCACTTCTCCCGGATGGGCAACTACAGCGACGAGCACGAGATCCCGATCATCGCCAGGGGCGAGGGGCCCTATGTCTATGACGACAAGGGGAACCGCCATCTCGACGGTCTCTCCGGACTGTTCTGCTGCAACGCCGGCCACGGCCGCACCGAATATGGCGAGGCTGCCGCCCGCCAGATCGAGGAACTCGACTTCTTCGTACTCTGGAGCTACGCCCACCCCAGGGCGATCGAGCTGGCCACGAAGATCGCCTCACTGACCCCGGGCGATCTCAACAAGGTCTTCTTCACCGACGGTGGCAGTGAAGCGGTCGAGTCGGCCCTCAAGCTGGCCCGCAACTACCACCGGATGCGCGGCAACGGCCAGAAGGCCAAGCACATCGCCCGTGAAGTCGCCTACCACGGCACCACCCTCGGCGCTCTCTCGGCGACCGGCATCCCCGACCTGCGTGCGCAGTTCGAACCGCTCGCGCCGGGTGGATGTCATGTGCCGAACACCAACATCTACCGCTGGCCTGAAGATCACGATCCGGTCTGGGCAGCGGAGGCGATCGAGGAGAGGATCCTGTTTGAGGGCCCGGAAACGGTTGCCGCGGTGATTCTCGAGCCGGTACAGAACGCGGGCGGATGTTTTGTCCCGCCGGACGGCTACTTCCAGAAAGTGCGCGAGATCTGCGACAAGTACGACGTCCTGCTGATCTCGGATGAGGTGATCTGCGCCTGGGGCCGGCTGGGTCATTTCTTCGGTTGCGAGCGCTTCGATTACCAGCCCGACATCATCACTTCGGCCAAGGCCCTGACCTCGGCCTACATACCGATGGGGGCGATGATCGCTTCCGACCGGGTAGCCGCGCCGTTCATGGAGGGCGACGCCTCGTTTGCTCACGGCTTCACCTTCGCCGGACACCCGGTGGCGGCGGCGGTCGCCCTGGCCAACATCGACGCCTTCGAGCGCGAAGACCTCTGCGGCAACGTTCTGCGCAACGAGGGCGCGTTCCGGGGAATGCTGGAGACCCTGCACGACATCCCGATCGTCGGGGACGTGCGTGGGGCCGGATACTTCCAGGCGATCGAGCTGGTAAAGGACAAGGACACCAAGGAGACCTTCAACCACGAAGAGGCCGAACACCTTCTGCGCGGCTTCCTTTCGGGCGAGCTCTACAACCGCGGCCTGATCTGCCGGACCGATGATCGCGGTGACCCGGTGATCCAGCTCGCGCCGCCGCTGATCTGCGGTCCCGAACAGTTCGAGGAGATTCACGATGTACTGCGTCCGGTCCTGACGGAAGCCTCGAAGATGATCAGGGACTAGGAGCAACGGAACCGGCCGATCGGCCAGACTGAGACCATCCGCACCGATTAGAGAGAGGGCTGAAGAGGGCATGAAGGTAGGCGTTCCGAAAGAGATCAAGCAGGATGAGTACCGGGTCGCGATTACTCCCGCCGGGGTGCGGGAGATGGTCGAGCACGGTCACGAGGTGTTCATCGAGGCGTCGGCAGGAGAGGGCAGCGCGATCACCGATGCCGCCTTCGAGGCTCAGGGCGCCCGCATAGTTCCCGACGCCGCCGGCGTTTTCGAGGCGGGCGAGATGATCCTCCACGTCAAGGAGCTGCAGGCGTCAGAGATCGAGATGCTGAAGCCGGAGCAGCTTCTGTTCACCTACCTGCATCTTGCGCCCGATCCCGAGCAGACCGCCGGACTCTGTGGCTCGGGTGCCACCTGTATCGCCTACGAGACGGTCAAAGACGCCGAAGGCAGGTTGCCCCTGCTGGCCCCGATGAGCGAGATCGCCGGCAAGATCGCCACCCAGGCCGGCGCCTTCATGCTGGAAAAGCCGCTCGGCGGCCGTGGGATCCTGCTCGGCGGGGTGCCCGGTGTCGCGGCGGCGACGGTCGTCGTGATCGGCGGCGGCGTCGTCGGCACCAACGCGGCCTTCATCGCAATGGGGATGGCGGCCGACGTTTTCATCTTCGATCGCTCGATCGACAGGCTGCGCGAACTGGACATGGCCTACGGCCGCGAGGCCTCGACCGTCTATTCGACCACGCTCGCGGTCGAGGAGATCCTGCCGAGGGCCGATCTGGTGATCGGGGCGGTGCTCGTTCATGGCGCCCGGGCACCTTTCGTGATCAAGCGAAGCCAGCTCAGCCTGATGAAGCCGGGGGCGGTTCTGGTCGACGTCGCGATCGACCAGGGCGGCTGCTTCGAGACCTCCCGTCCGACCACACACCGCGATCCGGTCTACGAGGTCGATGGGATCACCCACTACTGCGTGGCAAACATGCCCGGAGCGGTGCCGATCACGGCGACCCAGGCCCTGACCAACGCCACGCTGCCTTACGCCATCGCGCTGGCTGACAACGGCGTCCAGGCGGCGGTTCAGCGGGATCCCGGGCTCCGGCCGGGGATAAACGTAGCCAACGGCAAGGTCACCCATTCCGGGGTAGCCGAAGGGGTCGGGCGTGAGTACGTGCCGGTCGAGGAAGCTCTGGGCTGGGTTTGAGGAATCGCCGCCGAACCTGACCGGCTGCCACCGGTCGGCCCCGGCGGATGGCGCGTTTCGGCCCGCTGCCCCGGGTCGGGATGCCTGAAATGGAAACCACCGAGACGAGAGGAACGAGATGGCAATAGCCGAGAAGCTCAAGCTGCAGAACATGATCAACGGTGAGTTCGTCGATGCCGCCGACGGCGCCACCGAGGACGTGATCAATCCCTCGACAGGAGAGGTGATCGCTTCTTCCCCGCTTTCGGGGGCCGAGGACGTGAACCGGGCCGTCGCCGCGGCCAAAGCCGCGTTCGAGGGAGGGTGGGCCACAACCACCCCGAAAGAGCGCTCCGACCGCCTGCTCCGGCTGGCCGACCTGATCATCGAAAACGGGGACGAACTGACCGATCTCGAGACCGCGGATGCGGGCAAGCCCCGGCAGGCATTCATCGACGAAGAACTCGAGACCACGGCCGACCATATCCGCTTTTTCGCGTCGGCTGCCCGCAATCTGGAGGGCAAGGCCGCGATGGAATACGCCGAAGGGCACACCTCCTTTGTCCGGCGCGAGCCGATCGGCGTGGTCGGCCAGATAACACCCTGGAACTACCCCCTGATGATGGCCGCGTGGAAGGTCGGCCCGGCCCTGGCGACCGGGAATACCCTCGTGCTCAAGCCGGCCGAATCGACCCCGGTTTCGACCCTCGCCATCCTGGCCCGCCTCTGCGCCGAAGCCTTTCCCCCCGGCGTGGCCAACTTCATCGGTGGTCACGGCGATCCGGCCGGCTCGACCCTGGTCCGGCATCCCGACATCAAACTTGTTTCGCTGACCGGTTCGATCAACACCGGCAAATGGATCGCCCGCGAGGCCGCCGACACGCTGAAGCGGGTCCACCTCGAACTCGGCGGCAAGGCGCCGGTGATCGTCTTCGATGACGTCAATATGGAGACCGCGATGGAGACCATCGCCGGGACCGGCCTGTTCAACGCCGGCCAGGACTGCACCGCGGCCACCCGGATCCTCGCCGGCCCGAAGGTCTATGACGACGTGGTCAACGGTCTCGCATCAGAGGCCGGCGGATACGTCATGGGCGAACTCGACGACGCCGCGACGATGCTCGGGCCGGTCAATTCGGAAAAGCAGTTCCAGCATGTGACCGGGATGATCGAGCGGCGTCCGGACCACGCTCAGGTAGCCACCGGCGGGGGCAGCCCCGACCGGCCCGGCTTCTACGTCGAACCGACCGTTATCGCCGATCTCAAGCAGGACGACGAGTTGATCCAGAACGAGATCTTCGGCCCGGTGATGACGGTGCAGCGGTTCACCGACGAGGCCGAGGCGATCGCATGGGCCAACGGCACCCGCTACGGACTGGCCGCATCGGTCTGGACCAGGGACATCGGCCGCGCGATGCGGGTCACCAACGCGCTCCGCTTCGGCGCCGTCTGGGTCAATGACCACATCATCATGGCTCCGGAGATGCCCCACGGCGGCTACAACGAGTCCGGCTACGGCAAGGACATGTCGATGTACTCGCTGGAGGACTACACCCAGGTCAAACACGTAATGGTGTCGCTGGACTGACCGTTCGCTAGTCGCATGAGGCCTGCTCCGTCGAAGCGGGGCCGGGCGGCATCGTGAAGCCGCGGATCGGTCTGCCTACAGCCCGAGGTTCTTGGCGATGATCTCTTTCATGATCTCGTCGGTGCCGCCGCCGATCGGCCCGAGGCGGGCGTCACGCAGGGTCCGCTCGATCTCGTACTCGCGCATGTAGCCGTAGCCGCCGTGGATCTGGAGCGCTTCATCGGCCAGATCGACCAGAGTGCGCTGGGTCAGCAGCTTGGTCATCGCCACCTCGCGGATCACGACCTCGCCCTCGACGAACCGGCGCAGGGTGTCGTAGGTCAGGGTCCTGCACGCTGCGGCCCTGGTCACCATGTCGGCGATCTTGTGGCTGATCGCCTGAAACGATCCGATCGGCCTGCCGAAGGCCTCCCGCTCCCCCGCGTAGCCCAGGCTGAGCTCGACCAGCCGGTCCATCGAGCCCAGCGCGCCGATCGACATCAACAGCCTTTCCCAGGCGAAGTTGGCCATGATCAGCTGGAAGCCGCGGTTCTCTTCCCCGAGCAGGTGTGAGTCCGGCACCTCGACCTCGTCCAGCGAGATTTCTCCGGTGTCGGAGGCGTGCCAGCCGAGCTTTTCCAGCTTCGAGGTGACCTCGTATCCGGGCATGTCGCTCTCGAGGACGAGAAAGGAAATCCCCCCGTGGCCACCTTCTTCGCTGGTCCGGCAGGCGCAGACCAGGAAGTCGGCCCGGACCCCGTTGGTGATGAAGGTCTTGCCGCCGCTGACCAGGTAGCCGCCATCGACCTTGCTGGCGGTCGTCCGGATAGCCGCGACATCCGAGCCGGCACCCGGTTCGGTGATCCCGAGCGCCCCGATCTTTTCGCCCGCGATGCCCGGGACGATCCAGCGCTGCCGTTGCCATTCGTTCCCGAACTCGAACACCGGCGGCATCGCAATCGAGGCGTGGGCGTTCAGCCCTGCGGCGACTCCACCCGAGGCGCCCCGCCGGGAGAGCTCCTCGACCCAGACCGCGTCGTGGAGGTGATTGCCGCCCTGGCCGCCGTACTCCTCGGGGAACTTGAGGCCGAGCAGGCCGAGTTCGCCGCAGCGGCGGTACAGATCCCGCGGAAACTCACGGGCCTCCTCCCAGGCATTCACATGGGGGGCGATCTCTTTCTCGGTGAACCGGCG
>JAENXK010000040.1 GCA_016649615.1 Thermoleophilia bacterium | reverse complement strand
GCCGGGTTCAACCTGCTCTCGGTCGCTGCCGCCTATGGAGTCGTGGTCGCCGTATTCCAGAAAGGGTTCGGCGCCAGCCTGATCGGGGTCGACAGCGGGGTACCGATCGTCTCGTTCATCCCGGTGATGGTTTTCGCGATCCTCTTCGGGCTGAGCATGGACTACAACGTCTTCCTGCTCTCCCGCATACATGAGGCCTACAACGAGGGGGACGACCCCCGCGAAAGCGTCGTGCACGGCGTTTCGAGGATCGGCAAAGTGATTCTCTTCGCCGGCCTGATCATGGCTTCGGTCTTCGTCGCCTTCGTCTCCCAGCCTGACGTGATCTCGAAGATGTTCGGGCTAGGGCTCGGCCTCGCTGTCCTGATCGACGTGATCTTCGTCCGGCTGCTGATCGCGCCGGCCGTTATCACCCTGCTCGGCGACCGTGCCTGGTGGCTGCCGGGCCGGCTGGACCGGCTCATACCCGACGTCTCGCTCGAGGGGCACCTGGTTGAAAACCGGGATCCGGTCGGCCCTCCCCTGGCGCCCGACCTGGCCCAGGACACCCCCGACTGAACGCCGGGCGGGTCAGCTGGCCGGCCGCTCGATGTGGCAGAGTCCGGAGTCGATGAAGCCACCCGGACTCCCCAGAGTAAGCCGGAAGCCGACCCGGCTGATCTGGCATGGCTTCCTGATCGTTCTGGTAGACGTGGTGGCCCTGCTCCTGCTGGCCCTGATACTTCCGGGCTTTCTGGTCGACGGTCCCTGGTCGGCGCTTGCCACCGCGATCGTCGTCGGTCTCTTCAACGCGCTCATCTGGCCGATCCTCTCCCGCTTCACCCTCCGGCTGAGCGCGATCACTCTCGGTCTTTTCGGACTTCTGCTGAACGCCTTTCTGGTAGCCACGGCAATGCTCGCGATGCCGTGGCTCACGATTTCCGGCTTTCCGGAGGCCCTGGCAATAACCCTGACCCTGGCAGTGGTCACCTCACTGCTTTCGGTCTTTCTGGCGATCGACGAGGACAGCACCTGGTACCTGAACGTGGTCCAGCGCCAACTCAAGGTTCGCGGCAGCGTGACCGAAACCGACGTCCCGGGCGTGATCTTCCTCGAAATCGACGGACTGTCCCACGAGGTCCTGCGACGCGCTTTCGCCAACGGGAGCGCACCTACCCTCGCCCAGTGGATCCGCGAAGAAAGCCACGACCTGAACCGGTGGGAAACTGACTGGTCGTCCCAGACCGGTGCCTGCCAGGCCGGAATCCTCCATGGTGACAACCACGACATGCCGGCTTTCCGCTGGTGGGAGAAGGACCGGGACAAGGCGATCGTGACCAACCACCCGCGCGACGCCGCCGAAATCGAGCGCCGCCACTCCGATGGAAACGGGCTGCTGGCCGCCGACGGTGCCAGCCGGGCGAACATCCTCTCCGGTGACGCGACTCAGACGATGCTGACCATGAGTACTGCCCTCGAGCGGAGTGGCGCCTGGGGACGCGACTATGCCGCCTACTTCGCCAAGCCCTACGGAGTGATGAAAACGGCCGCGTTCAGCGTCATCGAAATCTTCAGCGAACGGAGATCGGCCCGGCGCCAGGTCCGGGAAGGGGTCGAACCCCGGATCCACCGGGGATGGAGCTACGCAGTGATGCGCGCCTGGGCCAACGTGATCCAGCTGGACCTTCAGGTCGCAGCGGTGGTCGGTGATGTGCTGGCCGGCCGCTCGGTCGTCTACACGACCTTTCTGGCCTACGACGAGGTAGCCCATCATTCCGGGCTCGAGCGGCCCGAGACCCTCGAATCACTGCGTAAGGTCGATCGCCAGATTGCCAGGATCGTTCAGGCGGCGCGTGAGGCACCCCGTCCCTACCGCTTCGTGGTCCTTTCCGATCACGGGCAGTCACAGGGCGCGACCTTCCTTCAGCGATACGGGGAGACCCTCGAAGACCTCGTTGCGAGGTCGAGCCAGGCCTCGTCCGTGACCACGGGCGGAGAAGGCGAGGACGACGCCCGCGCATATCTGAACCTGACGGTCGCCGAGGCGTCGAAAGAGGATTCGATGACCGGCCGGACGATCAAAAAGGCCAGTAAACGGAGTATGGAACGTGGCGATTTCGGTCCCGACTCCAGCGGTCGCAAGGAGGAGGCAGCAGAAGAGGGGGACGATATCCCGGAGTTGTCGGTGATGGCTTCGGGCAACCTGGGGCTGGTCACGTTCCCGCTGGAACCGGGAAGGGTGACTCTGGAGAGGCTGGAAGTACTCCATCCGGGCCTGATCGACTCCCTCCGCTCCCATCCCGGGATCGGCTTCATCCTTGTTCGCTCGAAGGCGGACGGACCGGTCGTCCTGGGACCTGACGGAGTCAACTACCTCAGCGACGGAAGGATCGAGGGCGAAGACCCGCTGGCGCCGTTCGGCCCGAACGCGGCCGCGCACGTCAGCCGGACCGACTCTTTCCCCCACTGCCCTGACCTCGTGCTCAACAGCACCTACTGGAAAGAGACCGATGAGGTGGCTGCATTCGAAGAGCTGGTCGGCTCCCACGGTGGCATGGGCGGATCACAGTCCTATCCGTTCGTGATCCATCCGGCCGATTTCGAATGGCCTGATCAGGAAGTGATCGGAGCCGAGGGGGTCCACCGGCTGTTGATGGACTGGATGGCCGGGATCGGTCTGGACCGAAACGGTGGCCCCGGACCGGGCGGATCGGGCCAGAGCCGGCCCGCTCAGGACAGCGACGTAGACGAGCCCGGATCGAGCACACGCACCTCGATTTCCGGCGAAAGCGCGCGCACCTGAGACTCGAACTGGTGGGGCGGATCGGTCAGGTGACGGCTCCCCCAGCGGGCGAGGCCCAGCGGGAAGAAGGTGCCCCAGTGGATTGGGATCGCGATCCGCGGCTTCAACAACTCCACCGCGGCCGCCGCGGCCGCCGGATCAAGATGCCCCGGGCCGAGCGTGTGTCCCCATCCCCAGACCGGGATCAGCGCGAAATCGAGTCCTTCGACCAGGCCTTGCATCTCGGGGAAGAGGTCCGTGTCCCCGGCGAAGTAGACCCGGCTGGAGCCAGAGACGATGTACCCCACCGCTTCGCCCTCTTTGGCGAACGGGTGGCGGCCGCCGTCATGGTCGGCGTTGACGGCTGTGACGGACACCGGACCTACCGCGGACGATTCCCCCACGGCCAGGGGCTCGACCTGCGTGAATCCCCTCTTGCCGAGTCTGGCGGCCGCGGTCGGCGGAGCGATTATCCGGGTCGCCTTGCCGATCCGGCGAAGCGAATGGAGGTCCAGATGGTCGAAGTGCTGGTGGGAAATCAGGACGGCGTCCGGTTCGGACAGAGAGGTCCCGACCGGGTCGACCTGGCGGCGCAGGTGAAACATTCTCGCCCGGAGCAGTGGGTCGGTCAGCAGGTGGGCTCCGTCGAGTTCGATCGAGACCGTTGCGTGCCCGATGTAGGTGATCGATCCGGCGCTCATTCAAACTCGAAGGCCACGCTCGGATGAAGCCGGGGAAGCTCGCGGTCCTGCCGGACTCTGTCCACTAGTAGCCGGCGGAGCGCTGTCTGGCCCGCGCCTGGGAGGTCCGCGAGTAGGACAGCACATCCATGACGAACGCGAAGATCACGATGAACCAGGCGAAACCGTTGACTCCGGACCCGACCTCCCACATGACCACGTAGGCCAGGGTGGTCCAGGGAAGCAGAAAAAAGCCCAGAACCGGCAGAATCCAGCCGCCGTCGAAAGCCTGGGCGACCCAGTTCGAGAAGACCAGCACGAAAAAGAGCGCCAGCCGGGGCGAGATCAGTGCGAACAGGACCAGGAAGCAACCCATGGCCTCAACCTACCCCACCGGGACGATCCGGTTCGGACTGACCGTCAGACCGGCCCCGCGACCGGCCGATCCCCGTCCAGGGCCTGGCCCGGAAGGTCGCGGCGAAATGGGCACCGAGAACGACTCCGCTGGAGGCCAGATTGAGAAACAGCAGCGTGCCGAGAAAGCCGGCGAGGACTCCGTAGACCGCGCTGCCACCGCCGGTCACTCCAAACCAGACCCGCAGTCCCAGAATCACCAGGCCGATCAGGACGACGGTCACGCCGGCTCCGAGAAAGGCGCTCTTCCACGGGGTCTCGCCGGGGTTCAGGACCCAGAACAGCCAGGCGAAAAAACAGAGGCCGACCGCCGCGCTCCCGACCGGGCCGCCGATCGAGCCGGCCATGAAGCTGAGGAAGCCGCTGTCATTCACCGCTTCGGGCAACCGGCCGGAAATGCCGAGTCCGATCATCAGCAGTACGAGCGGCAGGGTCACCGCCGTAATCAGGATGTCCAGAGCCTTGTTCTTGGGGAACGGAGGGCCGCTCTGCTCGTTTTCGTTTGCGGTCTCGACCGCGTGCCGGATGGCGCCGACCGCCGCGCTGCCCGAATAGAGCAGGATCGCGGCGGTAACGACACCCAGGCTGCCGGCCCCCCTGGTCAGGTCATCGAGCAGGTCGGTTATCTCCCGCCGGCCGGCCACCTCGTCGAGCGGGAGGTGGTCGATCAGCTCGTTGATCAGGTCGTTGCGGAATTCAGGTGTGTCGAAGACGTTGCTCAACACCCAGACGGCCAGCAGCAGCAGAGCCGGAAAGGTGAGCAGGGCATAGAAGCTGAGCTGGGCGGCCTGTCTGGTTCCGGCGGCCCGGTTGAACGAAAGGACCGCGGTCCGGACGACGGCCCAGATTCGCCTCAGTACGCGAGCGAGCTTCTCGGGATGCGGTCCGACTCAGTTCCCCATGCCGATGCTGGCTTCTTTCCAGCGGACCGTCACCGCGTAGAGGATCACCAGGTCGATCGCGATGAAAATCAGGCTGAGGGCAGGACGTGCCGACAGGGTGAGGAAGTCCGAGATCGTGTGCAGGAGGATCAGGACGATCGCGACCACCCGGGCCCATTCATGCCCCTGGATCAGCGCGGCCCCGGCCCAGACCTTGATCACACCGATCACGATCCAGAAGATCCCGATGGCCTGGAAGCTGGCCAGAAAGACCTCGCCGCTCGTTCCCTGCGAGATGTAATCATCGTCGAACGCAGCCGCGAGGCCGGCGATAACGCTGAATATGCCGACCAGAATCAGCAAGATGCCCGCTAGGGCAACCCAGGTAGCCCAGACTCCCGAGCCTCCGGGGGGACTGGATCCGCTTGTTTCAGACAATTTTCTCCTTCACAACGTTCGGCATTGACCTCGACCCGGCCGCGAGCGGCCGCCGCGAACTCTACCCGCTACCCGGCCACACAGCGGAACGAGACGTGGCATGTGGAGCTTTCCACGGTCTCGGGAATCCGCGCCGCCGGCCGGTACCGGCTGCAGTAGTTTTCAGCGCAGAGAAAGGAGCCGCCCTTGAGCACCTTGCGGGGGATGCCGCTGGCCGGGTCACGAGAGGCCTCGGCACCGGGACCCAACGGATCGACCGGCGCGCAGCAGGATTTTGCAGGCTCGCCATGATCGGTCGAAAACCAGGTGTCGGTCCACTCCCACGTGTTCGCGGTGACCTCGAACAGGCCGTACGAATTCGCCGGAAAGGACCTGACCGGGACCGTGCCCGGGCGACGCGGTCCGCCGGGCCGGGGTTTGAACTTCCAGGGAAACTCGCCGATCCAGCGATTCATCCGCTCCTCGCCGTCGGGTGCTAGATCCTCGCCCCAGCTGAACTCCGCCCCTTCCAGCCCTCCCCGGGCGGCCCGCTCCCATTTAGCCTCGGTCGGTAGCGATTTCCCCGCCCAGCGTGCATAAGCGTCGGCGTCCTCAAAGGTGACCTGAGTGACCGGATGATCGTCCTTTCCCTCCAGGTCGCTCTGCGGACCCCAGGGATGCCGCCAATTCGCCCCGGGGGTCCAGGCCCACCAGGCCAACGGATTGCTCAGGTCGACCGGTCCCGGCGGTTTTGCGAAGGTGATCGATCCCGGTACCAGCAGCGACGGGTCCGCCCCGGGGTACATCGCCGGATCCGGCGCCTTTTCAGCGGTGGTCACATGGCCGGTTTCGCCGACGAAGCGGGCGAACTCGGCGTTGGTGACCGCGGTCTCATCCATCCAGAAGCCGCTTACCGAAACCGGACCGACCGGAGCCTCCTCGGAGTAGTGACGCTCGCTGCCCATCTCGAAGGTCCCCTCCGGGATCCACTTCATGCCCGGGCGGGGCGATCCGGCTGCGGCCGGCAGCCCGTCTGATTTGACTGAAGAATCCACTTGCTTCAGGCTATCTGCTTGCGTTTGCCGACTTCCCGGCGGCGGCGCCGTTCCCCGGACCGATCCCGTGATCCTCGAGAAACGCGGCTATCGCCCGCGAAAGGCGACCGCCCTGCCAGGCCAGCGGTGACTGGTCGGAATCTTCCGAGATCAGGGTCGCTGAAGGAATCGCCACTGCATAACGTCTGGCGACTTCAAACGGATGACCCGGGTCGAACCGGTCGTGGCTGGCGACCACCAGTGCCGGTGCGCTCAGGTCCCGGAGATCGGCGATCGTCGGAAAGGGCCGCGAAACCGGGACCTGACGGAGCGCGTCGGCCACCGCCTCACGGCGCAGATGGCGACCCGCCCGTTCCCGTGCGAGGCGCTCGGCGGTGCCGGCCGCCTTTTCGTCTTCGAACCCTTCGGCCGCGACCCGGCCGTAGGCTTCCGGTCCTTCCTCCTCCAGTATCCGTGCCCTCCTCTCCCACTGGCCGAGGTCGGAACGGCGGTCGTGCCCGGCATAGACCGGGCCGACCAGGATCAAAGCCGCTACCCGAGCGGGATTGGCCAGCGCCCACGACGCCGCGGTGTGGCTTCCCATCGAGTGACCACCGACAACCAGCGGCCCCTCCCCGCACTGGGAATCGATCACCCGATCGAGATCGGCGGTCAGCCGGCCGTAGTCGTAGCCGTCTGCTCCCGGGTCGGAGACTCCGTGGCCGCGGGCGTCGTAGGTGACCACCCTGTAACCCTTTCGGGCCAAAGCCTTGGAGCCATGCAGCACGTACCTGCGGGTGGCCGACAGGCCATGGCACAGGACCACATCCGGGCCCTCGCCCAGCGCCTCACCACGGATCAGCGGACCATCGCCTGCCACCGCAAATTCGGTAAGCGTGGGTTCGCCCGGCTTCACCTGGTTCAACCCTCCTCGAGGGCGGCCTTTTCGATGACCACATCTTTCGTCGGCTGCTCGTCGGGGCCGCCTAGCGCGCCGATCGATTCGACCACGTCCATGCCGCTCTCGACAGCTCCGACCAGTGCGTAATCCGGGGTCAGGCTTTGTCCCCCCGCGCCGGTCACGATGTAAAACTGGCTGCCGGAAGTGCCTGACGCCTCGGTACCCGACTTCGCCATCGCCACCACGCCGGGCAGGTACTCGAGGTCCTTCGGCGGGGCCTCGACCACCTTGTATCCCGGACCGCCGGTTCCGTCGCCGAGTGGATCTCCTCCCTGGATCACGAAATCAGGGACGATCCGGTGAAAGCCGAGGCCGTCGTAGAAACCCTGCTCGACCAGATAGGCAAAGTTGTTGGCGGTCACCGGTGCCCGCTCCGTGTCGAGCGCGATCGTGAAACTCCCTTCGCTGGTATCCATCCTGACCGACGCCGCTTCCCCGGGTTCGACCACCCGATCCGGTCTGGGGAGCTGCTCGGTCTTCACCTCCGGTGCCACCTGTTCATCGCCGCCTCCCTGCCCGATCAGCACGGCGATCACCACCGCGATCATCAACAGTCCGGCTGCCAGCAGGGTGATCAGCTTGTTCCGGTCGGTCATCGGCGCAGAGGCTAGACCATCACCAATCCGCCCGTCGGCGCCCGGAGCGGTGCTCGCGCATACCCCGGCAGCACGCAATTGTCATGATCCGGACGTGACCGAACCCGGTTCCCCGCCCGACCGCCGAGTCAGACTGGCCGGCAAGACGATCAGCTTGATCGTGGCCCATGCCCCCTGGGCCTGGCCGCTCATCAGCCGCCCCGTGTCACGGTTCTTTGACTCCGCGGCCAGGGGCTGGGATTCCCGCACCGGCTCGGGATCCTCCGAGCGTCTGGCCGCGATCGCCACTGCGGTCCTCGAAGTGGACCGCTCGCCGGAGCGCATACTCGACATCGGCTGCGGCACCGGATCGGCGACCATCTTCCTGGCTCGCGAATTCCCGCGGGCGAGGGTCCGGGGGGTAGATATATCGCCGGCCATGATCCAGGAGGCCAGACACAAGATCGGCCTCGACCCGGAGGCCCGGATCGCCTTCAGGGAAGGTGATGCGTCCAGTCTTCCTTTCCCGGACGCCGGATTTGACCTGGTCGCGCAGAACAACATGCCGGTCTTTTTCAGCGAGATCGCCCGGGTGCTGCGCCCCGGCGGCTACGTGGTGATCGCCTCCAGCCTCGGCCGTGACACACCGTTCAGCACACCTGAATCGGTGATCAGCCGCAAATTCAAACGGCTCGGCGTCAATACGACAGCGACCGGCGACGCCGGTCGCGGCACCTACTACATCGGCCGGAAGGGGCCGGGCCGCGAATGAACGTGCTTGCCGAAGCGAACTACGAAGCGAACTACCTTCTGATCGTCAACCCGAAGGCGGGTAGCGGCCGTTCGGGGCGACTCCTGCCGGACATCGAGCAGAGGCTCGACGAGCTTCGCCAGGTATTCCGGGTTGAACGCACGCGCTCCCTCGAGCACGGGATCGATCTGGCCCTCGGAGCGATCGAAGCGAAAGAAATCCCGGTCGTGGTCAGCGGCGACGGGCTGATCGGGGCCGTCGGGGGCGCGCTGGCCGGATCCACCGTACCGCTCGGAATCCTACCCGCAGGCCGGGGCAACGATCTGGCCCGGGGCCTGGGGATCCCCACCGATCCGGTTGAAGCGGTCGACTGCCTGGTCGGAGGACGGGTCAGGCAGATCGACGTCGGCGAAGCCAACGGGGAAAGGTTTCTCGGAATCGCCTCGGTCGGGTTCGATTCCGAGGCCAACCGCATCGCCAACGAGTCCCGGTTTCTGAAAGGCAGCCTGGTCTACGCGTTCGCCGCTCTGAGAGCTCTCGCGCATTGGAAGGCCGCCCGCTTCACTCTGGCAGAAGGTGGCCGGCGGTCCCGGTTCACCGGGTATACCGTGGTCATCGCGAACAACCGCTTCTACGGCGGCGGCATGATGGTCGCCCCCGACGCCGAGATCGATGACGGCAGGCTCAACCTGATCACGATCGGCGACAGCTCGAAACTCCGGTTTCTACTCAATCTGCCCAAGGTATTCAAAGGGACCCACGTCACGCTCGAAGACACGGTCAAACAGCGCCGGATCGCCGGAATCGAGGTGAGCGCCAGCCGGCCGATGACCGTCTATGCCGACGGCGATCCCCTGACTGAACTACCTGCAAAGATCAGGGTCCTCCCTGGAGCCCTGGGCGTGATCGTGCCCGGAGACGAAGCTTGATCCGCCTGAAGGCAGCCGTCGCCCGGCTGCTCGGCCGGTTGATCCGCCTGACCGGCAAGGGCGGAGGGACCACGTTGCCCGGAAGAATGCTGCTGAAGCTCGACCCGAACGCGGTTGACAAGCTCGGGGCGCGTCTGAGCGGCGGGTCCACGCTGATCAGCGCGACCAACGGCAAGACCACCACTGCCTCGATGCTGGCGGTGATCCTGGAAGGGGCCGGCAGGATTCCGGTCCACAACCGGAGCGGATCGAACATGAACTGGGGCGTCGCCACCGCCCTGCTCGAGCAGAGCGGAGAAGAAGGGCTGTTCGAAGTCGACGAGGCCTGGCTGGCCGAAACCGCGGCGCGGCTGGATCCGCACACCATCTTCCTCGGAAACCTCTTCCGCGACCAGCTCGACCGCTACGGAGAAACCGAGACTCTGGCCGACGCCTGGCTCGACCTTGCCCGGGAGCGGTCCGGGTCCACCGAGTTCGTCCTGAACGCCGACGACCCACTGGTTGCCGACATCGGCCGGGCCAGCGGACCGGGAACCACCTACTACGGGATCGAAGACAGGTCACCGGCCGTTCCCGAACTTCAGCATGCAAGCGATGCCAAGAACTGCCGGGTCTGCGGCGCCGAACTCACCTATGAGCGGGCTTATGTCGGACATCTCGGCCACTACCATTGCCCCTCGTGCGGGATGGAGCGCCCGAAACCGGAGGTGAGCGCCCACGACGTCGCCCTGGACGGGATGACCGGACTCAGTGCCCGCATCGAGACCCCGGAAGGGCCGGTGGTCCTGGATCTCCCCCTGCCGGGGCTCTACAACCTCTACAACGCGCTGGGGGCGATCGCCACCGCCCGGGTCCTGGGAATAGATCCCGAAGCGGCGGTCGAAAGCCTGACTTCGATGAAGGCGGTATTCGGGCGGGTCGAGCGGATCCAGATCGACCAGACCGAACTCTCGATCCTGCTGATCAAGAATCCGGCCGGAGCAAATGAGGTCCTGCGCACGCTGGCGCTGGAACGGGACCCGGTCGATCTCTGGATCGGGCTCAACGACCGGATCGCCGATGGTCGCGACGTATCCTGGATCTGGGACGCCGACTTCGAGGAACTCGGGGACCGGGTCCGATCGGTCGTCTGCACCGGCACACGGGCCTCCGAGATGGCCCTTCGACTCAAATATGCCGACTGGCCTGCGGAGCGGATCACCGTGGTCGAAAAGCTCGACCGCAGCCTGGAGCGCGCACTGGAGCCTGGTCCCGGCAGGCTCTTTGCCCTGCCCACATACACCGCCCTGCTCGAGCTCCGCCAGCTGCTGGCCGAACGCCACGATGCCGACCGATACTGGCAAGTTTGACCCCGCCCGGACAGTGGTCCTCGGAGGCATCGATCTGGCAGCTGGTCGAGTCCTGCGGGTATTCGGCCGACTTCGAGGCCTGGCGCGGTCTCACCCGGGGCAGCCGGACCGGGGTGCTCGATCTGGGCAGCGGCATCGGCCGGGTGGCCCACGACCTGGCCCGGACCGGTACCCGGGCCCTCGGAGTAGACCACGACGAAGGCATCGTCGCCGATTTCAACCGCCTCTCCCCTGATCCGTCCACCAGAGCCGTGACCGGCGACGCGACCGATCCCGGCCGGCCCGGCGGCCGGTTCGACCGGATCATCGCGCCCCAGCAGCTCCTCCAGATCGTCGGCGGCCGCTCCCGGCGTCAGGCACTGATCGCGGCCACCGCCCGCCGGCTCACCCCTGGTGGCACGGCCGGCTTCGCCTTCTCGGAGGAGATGCCGGTCGTGAGTAGCGAACCGATGCTGCTGCCCGACCTCCGCGAGATCGAATCCTGGATCTACTCGAGCCGTCCGAACCGCCTCGAGGCGGGACCGGACTCGGTCACCGTCCACCGGCTCCGTCAGCGGGTCTCCCCTTCCGGCGATCTGACCCAAAGCTCGGACCGGATCACCCTCGACCGGCTGAGCCGCCCGGAAGTGACGGCAGAGCTCGCCGAAGAGGGTCTTGAAGTGAGCGGCTGGATCGAGGTCCCGGCGACCGAACTCCACGTCGCCTCGCTGATCGCCGTCGCGCGAGGCCTTTAGTTCGTATGGTCTGACGATGCGACTCCGCCTGCTGAGCCTCTACCCGGACCAGATGAATATCTACGCCGACCGGGGAAACCTGACTTTCATCCGCAAACGCTGTGAATGGCGCGGAATCGGGTTCGAGCTCACGAGCTGTGGCCTCGGGGAGGAGTTCGACCCCGGAGGCCACGACCTGATCTACATGGGCGGTGGCCAGGACCGCGACCAGAAGGCGGTAGCCGGCGACCTGGTACGGGTCAAACGCGGACAGATGTTCACCGCCCGCGACGACGGCGCCGTGATCCTCGCGGTCTGTGGCGGCTACCAGCTGCTGGGGCGCTCCTATCAGCTCGAGGGCGAGCGGATCGAGGGCCTCGGACTGGCCGGCCTGGAAACTGTGCGCGAGTCCGGGCCCCGGCTGATCGGACCGGTCGCCATCACGGTTGACCTCGACGGAACCGAACGTACCCTCGCCGGATTCGAAAACCATGGGGGCAGAACCTATCTGGACACCGGCTGTGAACCGCTCGGCCGGGTCCGTTCAGGCCACGGCAACAACGGCAGGGACGGCCTCGAGGGGGTCCATGACCGCAACCTGTTCGGGACCTACCTGCACGGTCCGCTGCTCCCGAAAAACGCCTGGCTCGCCGACCACCTGATCGGACTGGCTCTCGAACACCACCACGGCGGCCCGGTCGAACTTGAACCCCTGCCGGACGAGTTGGAGTCGGCCGCCCATCAATCGGCCCTCCGTGCCGCCGAGGCGGGCTGAGCACCGCCGGCGGCCGGGTTCAGCGTCCGGATGATCCGAAGCCGTCTTCGGCCCTTTCGGTGTCGCTGAGGCTTTCCACGGCCTCGGGCTCGGCGATGATGACCGGCGTGATGACCAGTTGCGCGATGCGATCACCGGGTTCGACCCGGAAGACCTCGGCCGGATCATTGTTGAGCAGCAGCACTTTGATCTCCCCGCGATAGCCGGAATCGATCAATCCGGGCGAGTTGACCACCGAGATTCCGTGCCTGCGGGCCATCCCGGACCGCGGCAGGACCAGCCCGGCATGCCCCGCGGGGACCTCGACCGCGATTCCGGTACCGATCTGCCAGCGCTCCCCCGGGCCGATGTGGGCTGTCTCGGACGCGTGCAGATCGAGCCCGGCATCACCTTGGTGGGCCCGGCTCGGGAGCCGGGCCCGGTCGTTGAGTATCTGAAAATTGAGGCGCATTGCGCCACCATATCCAAGCAGTCGGGTTCCGGACCGCTCGCC
This sequence comes from Thermoleophilia bacterium, assembly GCA_016649615.1. GTDB lineage: Bacteria > Actinomycetota > Thermoleophilia > Solirubrobacterales > 70-9 > 67-14. Next base: position 3,806 of record JAENXK010000040.1, on the reverse strand, counting down.
GGCCGGTCAGCCCACCGCCAGGTCGTCAAAGCGGTGCAGCTCCCCCAGTGGCAGCCTCGTCTTGACCAGCACCCCCTCGGGGCCGTCCTCGCGTGCCACCTTGCCGGCCACTTCGTGAAGCTCATGGAGCCGGGCACCCTCGGAGTACGGGACCAGTAGCTCTACCGATGCCATGGTCTGTTCGAATGCCGCCTCGATCGCTGATCGCAGGTCCTCGAGACCCTCGCCGGTCAATGCCGACACCTGGACCGCCTCCGGCCGCCTGATCCGGGCTTCGACCCGGGCCTGTTCATCGAGCCGGTCGATCTTGTTGAGCACCAGCAGCCGCGGCTTGTCGCCAGCTCCGATCTCGTCCAGAACCTGATCGGCGGAGAGCATCTCGGCACGCTTGTGCTCTTCGGGCGAAGAAGCATCCACGACCTGCACGATCAGGTCCGCGAGCACGGTCTCTTCCAGTGTCGCCTTGAAAGCCTCGATGAGCTGATGCGGCAGCTTTTCGATGAAGCCGACCGTGTCGGTCACCAGATACCGTCTGGACTCGTACTCAAACGCCCTGGTAGTCGGGTCGAGAGTGTGGAACAGGCGGTCCCCCACTCCGACCTCCGCCCCGGTCAGGGCGTTGAGCAGAGTCGACTTGCCGGCATTGGTATAGCCGGCCAGCGCCACCTGTGGCAGCGACGAGTCCTGCCTGCGCCCCCGCATGACCCCTCGGTTCTTTTCGACTGTCTTCAGGCGCCTCCTGAGCGAGGCGATCCGGTCACGGGCCAGCCGGCGGTCCGTCTCGATCTGGGACTCACCGGGGCCTCGGGTCCCGATCCCGGCCCCGAGCCGCTCGAGATGGGTCCAGAGTCCGCGCATCCGGGCGAGGTTGTACTCGAGCTGGGCCAGTTCGACCTGGAGCTTGCCTTCGGCTGAATGGGCGTGGTCGGCGAAGATGTCGAGGATGACCGCCGTGCGATCGATTACCGGAACCCCGAGCGCTGCTTCGAGGTTGCGCTCCTGACGGGGTGCGAGCTCGTCGTCGCAGGCCACCAGGTTGGCCCCGGTGCGGGCGATTTCTTCCCTGGTCTCGTCCAGCTTGCCCTGGCCGAAGTATCGATCCGGGTCCGGTTCGCTCCGCCGCTGAATCATCTCCCCGGCGGTTACCACCCCGGCCGTTCGCAGCAGCTCCCTCAGCTCGTCGACGTTTCCTTCGCCGGTGCGGTCGACCGAAATCATCAAAGCCCGCTGGCGGGCCCGCCGGGAGACGGCGTCTTCGGTCGGAACGGCCTCCGCCTTCCGCCCCGTACCCGCAGCCCCGTCGAGGGCTCCGTTGTCTTCGCTATCCATTGATCTCATCTTAGGGCCGCCGCCCCACGGGCCGCACGACATGCAGGCGGGGCCGTCCGCTTTCGGGCAGGTGGGGCCACAGGCGCTAACCTGAGACGCAATGAATATCTTCATGACCGGCGCCACCGGCTTTATCGGCGGGGCGACCGCAAGACACCTGACCGAGCAGGGCCACCAGCTGACCTGCCTCGTCCGGGACCGCTCCAAAGCCGGCCATCTGGCCGATCTCGGCTGCGATCTCGTCGACGGCGATCTTTCCGACCGGGCCCGCCTGGCAGAGCAGATGAAGGGGGCCGACGCGGTGGTCCACGGGGCGGCGCTCTACGAAGTCGGAATCCCGGCCTCCCAACGGCCGGTCATGGTGGAGGCCAACGTCACCGGCACCGCCAACGTGCTGAACGCCTGTCTCGACGCCGGCATACCCAGGGTGCTCTACGTCTCGACCGTCGCGGTTTTCGGGAACACCAACGGCGTGGTCGTCGACGAGGACTACAAGCGCAGCACCCTCGATTTCGATTCGGTATACGAGGAGACCAAGTACGAAGCTCACCTGATCGCCCACGAACTGATCGAGGAACGCGGACTTCCCTGCGTGATCGTGCAGCCGGGCGGTGTCTACGGTCCAGAAGACCACTCGGCCATGGGCCAGACGATCAGCAACTTCCTCGACGGCAGGCTGCCGATGATCCCGTTCGGTGAGCTCGGCATGGGCGCAACCCACGTAGAAGACATCGCCGCCGGCATAGCCCTGGCGCTGGACAAGGGGGAAGCCGGCGAGTCCTACATCCTCAACGCCGAGAATACGACCATGCGAGGTCTGATCGAGGTGGCGGCGGCCACTTCGGGAAAGAAGGCACCGAAAAGGGACGTGCCGACCGGCCTACTGAAGCTGCTCAGGCCGATCGGCCCGCTGGTCGGCAAGGTCATGGGCCAGCCGCCGAACCTCTCCGAGCTGATCCGCTCGGCCGACGGGGTCACTTTCTGGGCCGACGGCGACAAGGCCCGGAAGGACCTCGGTTTCCGCCCCCGTGACGTGGCGACCGGCATGCACGACACCCTGGCCGCCGAGGGCAGGCTCGACGCGCCTGCCTGAACCGGCTCCGGCCCGTCTCAGGTGAGGTGTTCCCGCATCCGCTCGAGCGCTTCGGTGAGCCTCGAATCAGGCGTGGTCAGCGAGATTCTGAAGAACCCCTCACCACTCCGGCCATACATCGATCCCGGCGAGACCACCACGGCCGCCTCTTCCAGGACCATCTCGGCGAAGCTGGTCGATGTATGGCCTTCCGGAACCGGTGCCCAGACATAGATCGTCCCTCTGGGCGAGTCGACGTCTACCCCGATCGCCCGCAACGTGTCGACCACCAGGTCACGCCGTCTGGAGTAGATCGCGTTCATCTCCCTGACCGGCGCCTGCGAACCGTTCAGCGCCGCGACGGCGGCCAGCTGAATGGCCTCGAACAGGCCGGAATCGACATTTGTCTTGAGTCGCCAGTAGGTCTCTATCGCGTCGGCGTTGCCGAGGATCGCGCCGACTCTCCAGCCGGTCATGTTGTAGCCCTTTGAAAGCGAGAAGACCTCTACTCCGACCTCCTTTGCGCCAGGTGTCGCCAGGAAGCTCGGGGCGACGTAACCGTCATAGGTTGTTTCCGAGTAGGCGTTGTCGTGAACGACCAGGATCTCGTTCTCCCGGGCGAACTCGACCACTTCTTCGAAGAACCCGTCCGGAACGATCGCCCCGCTGGGGTTATTCGGATAGTTGAGAAAGAGCAGACGCGCCCGCTCACGGGTGAGCTGGTCGACCCTGCCCAGGTCCGGGGCGAAGTCCCGTTTGGGCAAGAGCGGCAAAAGCACGGCCTCGGCGCCGGCCAGGATCGGGCCACCGGTGTAGACCGGATAGCCGGGATCGGATGCCAGTGCGACGTCACCCGGGTCGAGAAAGGCGAAACAGAGGTTGTAGATGCATTCCTTGGCACCGATCGCCGGGATCACTTCGGAATCGGGGTCGATCTCCACTCCGAAGCGGCTGCGGTAGAAATCGGAAAAGCCCCGGTGGAACTCTTCGCGACCACGGTTGCTCGGGTAGTTCTGATTTGCGCTGTCGGCGACCGCGGCCTGCATCGCCTCGACCACGTGCGGGTAAGTGGCCATGTCGGGATCGCCGATGCCGAGGCTGATCACGTCGATCCCGGCTGCCCGCTTGTCGGCGATCCGGCGCTCCAGTTCGGCGAACATGTACGGAGGCATCGCCTCGAGTCTCTTGGATGGGTCTGTGAGCGCCAACTTTTCTCCTCTTGTCTGGTCTCGGGTATGCGGGAAAGGCCGCCGGCCGTGGCCGTCTCAGATTCATCCTGAAATCGTGCCCAGCGATTCGATCATCTCCGGGGAAAACCGGCCGCTCAGGATCGGCTCGGCCCAGCCGCTCAGGGTGACGTCGAGATCCGGGGTGATCTCGACCTGGAGCTCTCCCCCGTCCAGTT
>JAENXK010000167.1 GCA_016649615.1 Thermoleophilia bacterium | reverse complement strand
TTCGGGCCGGGTCACCGTGGTCGGCGGTTCGCCGGGCCTGACCGGGGCCGTCTGCCTCGCCGCCGAGGCGGCGATCAGGAGCGGTGCCGGGTACGCCACGGTCGCCGTGCCGGCCGGACTCGAGCCGGTATTCGAGGCGAAGCTGACCGAAGTCATGTCGCTCGGTCTCCGGGAAACGGGCGGCCAGGCCGCAGACGGGGACCGGTCCGGTGCTGCGGGAATCCTCGGGCCGTGGGCCGGAGACCAGATACTCGAGCACGCCGGGAGCGCCGCCGCGGTGGTTCTCGGCTCGGGAATCGGCCGGGCCGCGGGCGTGGCCGAGCTGGTCCGCTCCCTGGTCGCCGGGCTGCAGGCCCCGCTGGTCCTGGACGCGGACGGCCTCGGCGGACTGGGCACCGATCTCGGACCGGTCGCTTCGCGAGAGGGGCCGACCCTGCTCACCCCGCACCCGGGCGAGATGGGCCGTCTGCTCGGCGTCGAATCGTCCGAGGTCGAGGCGCACCGGCTCGAGTCGGCCATGAAACTCGCCCGCGAGAGCGGCGCCATCGTAGTGCTCAAGGGCGACGATACGATCGTCACCGACGGTCTGAAGGTGGCGATCAACGCCCTGCCGGCGCCGGCCCTGGCCACCGCCGGAACCGGAGACGTCCTCGCCGGGGTCTGTGGGGCCTTTCTCGCCCGGGGGCTCGAGCCGTTCGAGGCGGCATCGGCAGCGGTGATCTGTCACGCACGGGCCGGCCGGCTGGCCGCGACCGGGACCGGCGCTGCGGAGGGGGTAGTCGCCTCTGACGTGGCCGCCTCGCTGCCCGTTGCGATGAGCCTCGCGCCCCTCAGTGACCGGAGCTTGGAATAATCTCGCCTGTATGCCGACCGTAGCCGACATCATGGACCGTGAACCGGTCTCCGTTTCCCCTGACGATGAGGTTCGCACCGTGATCGAGGTGCTCCAGACCCATGACCTTCCCGGGGTGCCGGTGGTCGACGAGGTGAGCAAGGTGGTCGGCATCATCACCGAGTCGGATCTCGTCATCTCCGACGAAGAATCCGATTTCCACCTGCCGCACTACGTCAACATCATGGGCGGAGTCGTCTTTCTCGAGTCGACCAAGCACTTCGAGGAGCGGGCCAAGAAGGCCTTCGCCGATCGGGCCACCGACATGATGACCGCGGATCCGATCACCGTCGGTCCCGACGAACCGGCTGAACATGCCGCCCGGCTGATTTCGGAAAAGCGGCACAACCGACTGCCGGTGGTCGATGATGAGGGCCGGCTCGTCGGCGTAGTCACCCGGGTCGATGTGCTGGCCGCCCTAATCGGCACCTGATGTACGAACGGGCCGAGGCCCGCATCGATCTCGGGGCCTTGCGCCACAACTGCGGGGCCCTCCGTTCCCGGCTCGCGCCGGGGGTTGAGCTCTGTCCCGTCCTCAAGGCCGACGGTTATGGCCACGGAGCGGCCCACTGCGCGCCGGTCGTGGCCGCCTCCGGCGCCGACCGGATAGCGGTCGCCACCGCCCGGGAGGCGGCCCGGATCAGGGAGCTGGTCCCGGGGATGCCGCTGCTGGTTCTCGGGGCGCTGGCACCGGGAGAGATCGACCTTGCGGTCGCCACCGGCACAGACATAGCCGCCTGGGAGCCGGGATTCATCGACGCGCTGGCCGACCGGGCCGGGGTCGCGGGCAGGGAGGTCGGGGTCCATCTGAAGTACGACACCGGCATGGGGCGGCTCGGCTGCGCCGATCCGGAAGCGGTTCTCGAGATGGCCCGGAAGATCTCCGGCAGCCCCGGACTGAGCCTGCAGGCGCTCTGGACCCACTTCGCCACCGCGGACGAACCCGACCCGTCTTTTCGCGATCTCCAGCGTGACCGGCTGAGTGAGCTGGGGGACCGGCTCAGGGATGAGCATCCGCGGCTGATGCTTCACGCGGCGAACTCGGCCGCGATGATCGCCGACCGGGGAACGCATTTCGACCTGGTCCGGCCCGGAGTCGGGATCTACGGCATGGACCCGTTCGGCCGTGACCCGCTCGATCACGACCTCAGGCCGGCGCTTTCCCTGCACTCCTACGTGGCTGCCGTCAAGCGGCTGGAACCCGGCATGAGCGTCGGCTACGGACGCACCTGGACGGCCGATCGCCCGACCCTGATCGCCACCGTCCCGGTCGGCTACGGCGACGGTGTCCGCCGCGGCCTCTCCAATCGTGGCGAGGTCCTGATCGCCGGCAGGCGCTATCCGATCGCCGGGACCATCTCGATGGACAACCTGGCGGTCGCGATCGGCTCCGAACCGGAAATCGGGATCGGCGAGGAGGTGACCCTGATCGGCTCCCAGGGCGATGGACGGATCACCGCCGAGGAAGTCGCCCGGACCCTCGAGACCATCAACTACGAGATCACCTGCGGCATCTCCCCGAGGGTGCCGCGTCAGGGGACCGGAGACCCCGGTACGGCAGAGGTTCCCACGGTCCCGGTCCCGGGGGAGAGCGCTTGAACCTGGATCAGATCGCGGCGCGGACGACCGCCGGGGAGCTGGTCCGGCGGACGATCGCGGCTCTTCCGGGAGAACCGGCGTGGCTGGTCGGCGGGGCGGTCCGTGACGTGGCGCTGGGGCGTGAAGTGAAGGATCTCGATCTCGCCGTAGCCGGGTCACCCGAGAAGGCGGCCCGGGCCGTGGCCGCAGGGCTCGGGGGGTCGGCCTTCGAGCTCTCCGCCGAATTCGCGACCTGGAGGGCCCGGGATCGCGGCGGCGAGTGGCAGGTCGACCTGACGGCGCTCCGGGGTCCAGGCATCGAGGAGGACCTCTCGCACCGCGACTTCACCCTGGGGGCGATCGCGGTCGACCTGGTCACCGGCCGGGGGATAGACCCCACAGGCGGTCTGGACGACCTTTCGGCGGGGGTGATCCGGGCGGTCGGATCCGGGAGCTTCGCCGATGACCCGCTACGCCTGATGCGGCTGGCCAGGCTGGTGGCCCAGTTCGGCTGGTCGGTCGAACCGGGCACGGCCGATCTCGCGCGTACGGAGGCGGGCAGGGCCGCCGACCCGGCGGGCGAGCGGATCCTGACCGAGCTCTGCCTGCTTGTCGCCGCGCCCGACCCCGTGGCCGGAATCACGACCCTGGATTCGCTCGGAATCCTGCGGACGGTCCTGCCTGAGGTGACCGGCCTTCACGGAGTGATTCAGGGTCCGAATCACCATCTCGATGTCTATGGCCACACGCTCGAGGTGCTGGAGGGAGTGCTGCTGATCGAATCCGACCTCGAGAGGTTCACCGGTGAAAGGTCCCCTGAGGTCCGCGAGCTGCTGAACGGCCCCCTGGCCGATGGCATCACCCGCTCGAGCGGGCTCCGCCTGGCGGCGCTGCTGCATGACTGCGCCAAGCCGCAGACCCGGACCGAAACGGGCGGGATAATCAGCTTCCGCGGCCACGATCGTGACGGCGCCGAGATGGTCAGGGCGATCTTCAGACGGCTGAGGGCCAGCAACCGGCTGGCCGAGTACGCGGCGGCGATCACCAGCCATCACCTGGTCCTCGGCTTCATGGTCCCCGAGCACCCGCTGAACCGCCATCAGGTCTACGCCTACCTCAAACACACCGATCCGGTCACGGTCGATGTGACGCTGCTCACAGTGGCCGACCGGCT
>JAENXK010000200.1 GCA_016649615.1 Thermoleophilia bacterium | reverse complement strand
CCCGGGAGAACCCGGAGTGGGCGAGCCAGGCGCCGCGGGGGCCGAACCGTCCCCGGGTCCTGCGACCGATTCTCCGGGCCCGGGGCAGTCCGAACCGGCTGACAAGGGTTCGGGCTCGGGTCTCTGGACCCCGCGCGGAAGCTGAAGACCCTGCGCGGAAGCTGAACCAGGGCGCCCGTCGCGCCCCGGCCGGGGCTTCCGGCCGGTGACCGGGCGACGCCGGGTCTGGCCCTCGTAATAGGGTTGCCGCCGTAAGTAAAGCGTCCAGACCTCCGGAGGATTACCACTTTGACCGAATTTCTAACCGACCACGGCGTACTTGTCGCGCTCATCTGCGCCGGCTTCGCCGTTGTGTACGGAATCGTCGTCACCCAGCGTCTGTTGGCCAAACCGGCCGGCAACGAACAGATGAAGGAAATTTCGGGGGCGATCCAGGAGGGCGCATCCGCCTACCTGCGGCGCCAGTACATGATCATCGCCGCGGTAGCCGTGCCGCTGGTCATTCTGCTGGCAATCCTCCAGAACTGGCAGACCGCGGTCGGCTTCATCATCGGCGGCACGCTGTCCGGAGCGACCGGCTTCATCGGCATGAACCTCTCGGTCCGGGCCAACAGCCGGGTCGCCGAGGCCGCACGCGGTGGCGTCCCGCCGGCGCTGGATGTGGCCTTCAAGGGCGGTTCGGTGACCGGAATGCTGGTCGTCGGACTCGCCCTGATCGGCGTCGCCGGGTACTTCGGCATCCTTACGGTCACCGGCGCGGTCGATTCCGACAAGGAAGCGGTTGACGCCCTCATCGGCCTCGGTTTCGGTGGCTCTCTGATCTCCGTCTTCGCCCGGCTGGGCGGCGGCATCTTCACCAAGGCGGCCGACGTCGGCGCCGACCTGGTCGGCAAGGTCGAGGCCGGCATCCCCGAAGACGATCCGCGTAACCCGGCGGTTATCGCCGACAACGTGGGCGACAACGTCGGCGACTGCGCCGGCATGGCGGCCGACCTTTTCGAGACCTACGCCGTGACTACGGTCGCGGTCATGCTGCTCGGGGTGCTCTATTTCCAGGACTCCTTCTCGACCGCACTGGCGATGTACCCGCTGATTCTCGGCGCGGTCGCGATCGTCGCCTCGATCATCGGGGCGCTCCTGGTCGGGACCAAGACCGACCGGGTCGAGGGCGCGCTCTACCGCGGCCTGGCGATCTCCGGAGTTCTCTCGATTATCGCTTTCTATCCGGTGACCGACTGGCTCATGGCGGCGCCGCTTGAAGAGATCGAAGGAGCGGTCGGCGCGCTGGCCAACACGAGCGTCACCGATCTCTGGCTCTGCTCGGTGATCGGCGTTGCGGTGACCGCACTGCTGTTCGTGATCACCGACTACTACACGTCGACCCGGTTCCGCCCGGTCAAGACGATCGCTGAGGCATCGCAGACCGGTCACGCGACCAACATCATCCAGGGCCTGGCCCAGGGCTACCAGGCAACAGCCGCTCCGGCGCTGGTCCTGGCGCTCGCGATCCTCGGCGCGAATGAACTCGCCGGGATCTATGGCATCGGCATAGCCGTGATGGCCCAGCTCTCGCTGACCGGCCTGATCGTGGCACTCGACGCCTTCGGTCCGATCACCGACAACGCCGGCGGCATCGCCGAAATGGCCGACCTGCCGGAAGAGGTACGCAACGTCACCGATCCGCTCGACGCGGTCGGCAATACGACCAAAGCCGTGACCAAGGGTTACGCGATCGGTTCGGCCGCGCTGGCCGCGCTGGTGCTGTTCGCCGCGTTCAAGTTCGAGCTCGAGGAAGAGGCGATCGCCCAGGGCGTGGGTCTGGAAAACCTGTTCAACCTGTCATCCCCGGACGTCCTGGTCGGTCTGATCATTGGCGGCATGATGGTCTACCTGTTCTCGGCCTTGGCGATCGAGTCGGTCGGCCGGGCCGGCGGACAGGTGGTCGAAGAGGTCCGTCGCCAGTTCCGGGAGCATCCCGGGATCATGGAAGGCACCGAGAAGCCGGACTATCGCCAGTCAGTCGGACTGGTCACCGCGGCGGCTCAGAAGGAGATGATCCTGCCCTCGCTGATCCCGATCGTGATCCCGGTGGTCGTCGGCCTGCTCAGCGTGGATGCGCTCGGCGGGCTGCTGATCGGCGTGATCGTGGTCGGCCTGTTCGCGGCGATCTCGATGACCGCCGGCGGCGGCGCCTGGGACAACGCCAAGAAACTGATCGAAGACGGTGCGTACGGCGGCAAGGGCTCAGAGGCCCACGCCGCGTCGATCACTGGTGACACGGTTGGCGATCCCTACAAGGACACCGCCGGCCCGGCGATCAACCCGATGATCAAGGTGGCCAACATCGTGGCGATCCTGATCATCCCGATCGTCAGCTTCTAGCAATCAACTGTTGTCCCTCCGGCACGCTCTCGGCCTTGGCCGAGAGCGTGCCGGAGGTCGAATGCCGGCCCGCATCCTCCGGGCTCCGTCTGGGCCCGGTCTCATTTCGGGACCGCCTTCGACTTCTTCTCGGGCATCCGGCGGCTCTTTTCGCGGTAGAGGGCATCGTCGGCCCGTTTCACCAGCTGCTCCAGACTGTCGCCGGGCATCGGCCATCGCTTGCTCCCGCTGTATT
>JAENXK010000104.1 GCA_016649615.1 Thermoleophilia bacterium | reverse complement strand
GGTCCTCAAGCCTTCCGAGTTCACTCCTCTGGGAGTCCAGGAGATAGTCGACGCCTGGCGCGACGAAATCGGCGGACCGGACATTCTCGCTTGTGTCCAGGGATCCGCCGAGACTTCGACGGCCCTGGTCGACGAGTCCGATTTCATCGGCTTCACCGGCTCCGACCGGGTCGGCAAGCTGGTCATGGCGAGGGCCGCGGAGACCCTCACCCCGGTCAGCCTGGAGCTCGGTGGCAAAGACCCGATGGTCGTACTCGAGGGATCAAACCTGGAGCGGGCAGCCAACGCGGCGACCTGGGGCGGAATGACGAACTCGGGCCAGATCTGCCAGTCGGTCGAGCGGATCTACGTCGAGGCCCCGGTCTACGACGAGTTCATCGCCAGGTTGACCGAGAACGTCAAAGGACTGAAACAGGGACCCGACGGAGCCGAGTACGGCTGCGACGTCGGGGCCATGACCTCACCCAGCCAGACCACGCACGTCGAAGGGCAGGTCGATGACGCAGTCAGGGACGGCGCCAGGGCGTTGACCGGTGGCAGGCGGGCCGAAATATCTGGCGACTACTACGAACCGACCGTGCTGGTTGACGTTGACCACACCATGGGGCTGATGCGCGACGAAACGTTCGGGCCGGTGGTCGGCGTGATGAAGGTCGCCGATTCGGAGGAGGCCGTCCGGCTGGCGAACGACACCCGGTACGGGCTCTCGGCAACCGTCTTCGGCCCCTCCCGCAAGGCCGAACAAATCGCCCGCCGGATCGAGTGCGGTGCGGTCAACGTGAACAACGTCATGTTCAACTACTCGGCCCTCGGGGTGCCGATGGGCGGCTGGAAGGAGTCGGGCATCGGTTACCGCCACGGCGAGTACGGGATCCGCAAATACTGCAGGTCGGGATCGATCGTCAAATCCCGGTTCCAGACCAAGGACGAACCGCTCTGGTACCCCTACACCCAGAGCCGCCGTGACTTCGTCAACAAGCTGACTACGTTCCTCACCGCCCGGGGCATGAGGCGCTTCGGCCGCTGAGGTCAGGGAGCGGTCGGGCCCGTCTGGGGAGAGACCGTGGCACCGGAGCCGGTGACCCCTGTGGCTCCGGATCCGGTGGCTCCGGTGGCACCGGTCGGCCCCGGCTTGACCACCACGGTACGACCGTCGTCGAGTTGGTAGAGCGTGCCCACCGGCTCGCCGCGACCGACGACTTCCTGACCGGGATCCACCTGGATCGTCTCGACCTGTTCGCCGGGCTCGACCAGGACCGAATCGGCCGGAGCCTGGGCGCTCTGGTCGATCGGTCTGTCGCCCTCGGTGAGAACGGAAGTCAGGTCCAGCGAGGAGAGGGCCGCCAGAAGAAAGGCCACCGAGAGCACGATGCCGATGTCGAACAGGTTGACCAGACCGTCGAGCGGATCGCCGGCACGGTCGTCGCGCGATCTGGCCCGGGCGGTCACCTTTGCGGCCGGCGGCTTCACGGTTTCCCCGATGCGATCACGGATTGCCCATCGCGACCTGAGTGGTGCCGCCATGCTCGGTGGTTGAGGGAACCAGCAGTCCGATGTGCTTTTCCGGAGAGAGAACCGCTGCGGCGTACTCCACGTCGGAGAAATCCTGTGCGTAGATCCGGTCCCTGACCAGGGAGACCGCGAAGGCGATGGCACCGGTCAGCAGGCCGACCACGGTGACGCTGAACGCGATGCGCAGGTTTTCGGTCAACTCGGTTACGTTGCCCTCGGCCAGTCCGGCCAGGGCCGGTGAGAGAGGAATCAGGGTTCCCATGAGCCCCAGGGCCGGTCCCATCCGGACCAGGATCCGGGTCCGCTCGAGCCGTCTGAGCGATCGGTAGTCGAATTCGGCCATCCGTTTGGCGATTCGGCTCGCCCCGTCTGGCAGGAGCCGCTCGGTCACTACCGACTCCATCGCGCTTCGCATCGGAGCACTCCAGGAAATCAGCGAGAGGGTCGAAATCGCACCGATCTCGTCACCGGCGGCAAGCTCCCGCTCGGCCTGGTCAACCGCGGACTCGAGTGCCGAAACTGAACGCCACCGCCGGCGCCAGATCTCGGCCACCAGGATGCCGACCTCGACCAGTGCCCAGGCAAGGGCGAGTACGGCCGCGACCATGACCGGCCACAGCAATGCATCAGCTAGTGAAAAGAGGAATTCTTCGATTGCCAAAGCGGCCCGTAAGTCTAGTCGGTAACCGTCAGGGGTCCCGATCTATCCCGGTCCGGCAGGGCGAAAGAGAAGGCCCGCCGGTCCGCCGCCCGGTGAATGACTAGTTTTCGAATCGTGAAGGACGAGCCGACTGGCGGCATCGATGCGACTTTGCGGCGCGTGGCCGCCTCGAACGCGGACGGTCTTACGCTCCGGATCGAATCGATGCCTGAACCGGCTGCCGGCTGGCTCGCCGCCGACGAACTGCTTGGCCGGGACGAGCTGATGACGGCGCTTTTTGCACAGATCACCGGTGTGCGAAACCGGCCTGCGGACCATGTCTGCGCTGAATGGATGGTCGAGAGCTGGGCCAGGGCGGTCGCCGGTCTCGCCGGATCAGCTCTCGTCTGCGACCGGAGGCTGCCCGATCTTCGCCCGGAAAACCTCCTGATCGCGCCTTACAAGGGAATGGTCGGAGCGACCGCGCTGAGGACCGGAGCGATGACCGCGCTGAAAGGCGACGGTCCCGCGGTCGACGCCGGGGCGGCCGTGGTCCCAGCCTGGATCGATCTCGCCGACCAGATGCACCACGGTCTGAAAACTCTGCTCGAGCCGATGATCAACTGGGCCGGTGACCGGGGCCTGAGGCCGGTCAGGACACTCTGGCAGGCGGCCGGGGACTGCCTTGCGCAGTCACTGGTCTGGTCCGGCAAGGCCTTCACCGAAGCGGGCTTCGCACTGGAACTCACCGAATACCTGATGGGGCTGGGTGGAGAGATGGCTGTTCCGGTCGACCGCAGCGTCGACGGAGCCGGCGAGCCCTTCCACCTCAGGACGACCTGCTGCCTGGCCTACCGGACGCCCGAGGGAGGGCTCTGCCGAGCCTGCCCGATAGACAGGTGACTGGAACGGCCGGCCGGCGTGGTCGGCCGGCCTGCTTTCGAGTTCGGACCGGCACTCCGGGGCGCTGCCGCCCGAACGGAAGACCACGTTTCCATTGGCGATATGGGTCCGAACCGCCCCGAAGCCGGACTGCCCGCACATTTTCCGGAGCTCGGCCATCGGCAGCTTCCCGGCGCCGCCGACGTTGACTGCCCGGAGCAGGGCGACGTAGGTGCTCATGGCCGGAGTGTAAGGACCTGTCCCGGTAGCCTAGGCGGATGGCCGAACGCAACTATCTCGACGCCGTCGCCGACCACATCGTCGTTTTCGACGGTGGCATGGGCGCGACCCTCGAGCAGTTCGAACTGACCGAGGCCGACTACGGTGGTCTGGCCGGCAAGTGCCACGAGGCCCTCGTCCTGAACCGCCCCGATGTGATCGAGGGCGTGCACGGCTCAATGCTCGAGGCCGGCGCCGAAGTGGTCGAGACCGACACCTTTCAGGCATCGAGGATCAAGCTCGAGGAGTGGGGCCTCGAGGATCACACCGTCGAGATCAACGTGAAGGCGGCCGAGATCGCCCGCAAGGCGGCCGGAGAGGACACGTTCGTGGCCGGCTCGATCGGGCCGACCGGACACCTGCCGGCATCCGACGACCCGACCCTCGGCAGCATCACCTTTTCCGAGCTGGCGACCGTGTTCACCGAACAGGCGACCGGCCTGGTTCAGGGCGGTTCAGACTTGATCATCATCGAGACGGCCCAGGACATACTCGAGGTGAAGGCGGCCATATTCGGCGCCCGGGCCGCGTTTGAGGCAACCGGCAGGACGCTTCCCCTGCAGATCTCGGTTTCGCTTCTGCCCAACGGCGGCAAGATGCTGCTCGGCACCGACATCTCGGCCGTGCTCACCACCCTCTCCGCCCTCCGCGTGGACGTGATCGGCCTCAACTGCTCAACCGGACCCGAAGACATGCGTGACGCGATCCGATACCTGGGCGAGAGCTCGACCGTGCCGGTCCACTGCATCCCCAACGCCGGCCTGCCGCTTCAGGGCCCCGACGGCGAAACGATCTTTCCCGAAAAGCCCGGACCGCTGGCCGAAAGCCTGGGCGAATTCGTCGAGCGCTACGGCGTCGGCATCGTCGGTGGCTGCTGCGGAACCACTCCGGAGCACATCGCCGAGATCGCCGACCGGGTGAAGGACCTCAAGCCGGGACCTCGCCCACAGGCCGGGGAGGTACTGGTCTCGAGCATGATGACCTCGACTCCGCTGGTCCAGGAGCCGCGCCCGACTCTGGTCGGGGAGCGGATCAATTCGCAGGGTTCGCGGAAGGCCAAGGAACTGCTACTGGCCGACGACTACGACTCGATCAACCAGATCGCCGAAGACCAGGTCACCGGCGGAGCCCACCTTCTGGACGTCTGCGTCGCTCTGGTCGAACGCGACGACGAGGACGAACAGATGCGGCAGGTCGTCAAGCGGGTCTCGCTGACCCAGCCGGCTCCGATCCAAGTTGATTCGACCGAGCCCGACGTGATCCGGGCCGCGCTCGAGCAGATCCCCGGACGGGCCGTCGTCAACTCGGTCAATCTCGAGGCGGGACGCGGCAAGCTCGACCAGGTCGCCCCGCTGGCGATTTCTCACGGTGCCGCCCTGATCGCGTTGACCATCGACGAAACCGGCATGGCCAAAACAGCCGAGCGCAAGCTGGAGATCGCCCAGCGGATTACCGGAATGGTCTGTGACGAGCACGGTCTCGAGCGTGAGGCCCTGATTTTCGACGCGCTGACCTTCACCCTGACCACCGGCGATGACGAGTGGAAGCCCTCGGCGGTCGAGACGATCGAGGGGATCCGCAGAATCAAGGCGGAGATCCCCGGGGTCAAGACCTCGCTCGGTGTCTCCAACGTTTCGTTCGGCGTCTCCCCACCCGCCCGTGCCGTGCTCAACTCGGTTTTCCTCCACCACTGCGTCGAAGCGGGTCTTGATCTGGCGATGGTCAATCCGAACCACATCAAGCCTTACGGCGAAATCGCCGACGACGAGCGTGAGCTGACCGACGACCTGGTGTTCAACCGCCGCGACGACGCGCTCGAGCGCTTCATCGGGCACTTCGAATCAAAGGGAGAAGAAGAAGAGGAAGAAGCCGCCGACCCGACCGCCGGGATGGAGCCGGAAGAAGCACTCCACTGGCACATCCTTCGCCGCAGGAAAGACGGCGTGGAAGACTGGATCGACCAGTCGGTCGAAAAGATCGGCGCCGTGCCGACCCTGAACGAAGTCCTGCTGCCCGCGATGAAAGAAGTCGGTGACAAGTTCGGTGCCGGCGAGCTAATCCTGCCGTTCGTGCTGCAGTCGGCCGAGGTGATGAAGAAGGCGGTGACCCGGCTTGAGAACTATCTCGACCGGCTCGAGGGCCACACCAAAGGCAGAGTTGTCATCGCAACCGTTTTCGGCGACGTGCATGACATCGGCAAGTCGCTTGTAAACACGATCCTGACCAACAACGGCTACACGGTGATCGACCTCGGCAAGCAGGTCCCCGTGGACACGATCATCGAAGCCGCAGTCGAAAACCAGGCAGACGCGATCGGCCTCTCGGCGCTGCTGGTTTCGACCTCCAGGCAGATGCCGATCGCGATCCAGGAGCTTCATTCCAGGGAACTCGATTTCCCGGTGCTGATCGGCGGCGCCGCGATCAACCGTGACTTCGGCCGCAGGGTTCTCTACCCGAACGGTCGTGATTCGGACGAGATCTACGGCCCCGGCGTTTTCTACTGCAAGGACGCTTTCCAGGGGCTCGACACGATGGATTCCCTGATCGAGAATGAAACACGCGAGGCATTGATCGGACGCATCCGGACTGAAGCCGAGAACTTCCGCAACAAGCCGGAAGTGGTCGATGACGGCCCGCCCGTGACCGACGACTCGGTGCGCTCGGCCGCCGACCCGAAGGCCCCGATTCCGGAACCGCCGTTCTGGGGGGTTCGCGAGATTCCGGTCGAAATCGACCAGATCTTCGACCACCTCGACCTGCACGTCCTGTTCAAACTTCACTGGGGCGGACGCGGAGTCAAGGGCAAGGAGTGGGAAAAGCTCGCCGGCGATGATTTCCGCCCTCGCCTGGAGCGGATGTGGGCCGAGCAGGACTACCTCCACCCCAGGGCACGCCTCGGCTACTTCCCCTGCAACGCCGACGGCAACGAACTGGTCATCTTCGACCCCGACGATCAGGACAAAGAGATCAACCGGCTGGTATTCCCCCGGCAGCCCGCGCACGACCGCATCTGCCTGGCGGATTTCTACCGTCCGATCAGTGACGACGGCATACGCGATGTGGTCGCGCTTCAGGGCGTGACCGTCGGCTCCGAGGTCACCGACCTGATGGAGCGGCTGGAAAAGGACGGTGAGTTCGCCGAGCAGCTCTTCACCCACGGCCTCGG
>JAENXK010000024.1 GCA_016649615.1 Thermoleophilia bacterium | reverse complement strand
CCCCGCCGACCATCTGCTTGACCGTGCCCATCAGTCCGGTCGGCAGACCGGCGTACTCGAAGATGTCCCGCAACAGGAAGGCGGTGGTCGTCTTGCCGTTGGTGCCGGTGATTCCGGCTATCTTCAGCTCGGCAGTGGGATTTCCGTTGAAAGCCGCCGCGGCCGGGGCCATCGCCGCTCGCGAGTCGGGAACCACCACCTCGGGTACGCCCAGGTCGAGTCTCCGTTCACTCACCAGCGCAGCCGCACCAGCTTCAACCGCCCCCCGGGCGAAGTCGTGGCCGTCCGCTTCGAGGCCGGTAACGCAGAAGAAAGCCTCGCCGGGAGTGACTTTCCGGTTGTCGTACCGGAGGGCGGACACTTCGGTACCGGGATCACCGTAGATCTGGGCGCCCCCGATTTCCCGGGCGATGTGGTCGAGCCGCATGCCCATGATTCTAGGTGTCTACCCGGTGGGTACGCCGAGGTAGGGCAGAGCGAACGATGCGATCTCACCGAAGGCCGGAGCCGCGGCCTCCGCCCCGGTGTGCCCGTTCTGGGGCTCATTGACCATCACCGAAACGACGATTTCCGGGTCGTCAGCCGGAGCGACCCCGATGAACGACGCCACGTATCGGGTATCCGAATACCCCTGGGCCGTGGCGATCTGGGCGGTTCCGGTCTTGCCGGCCAGGGTGTAGCCGGGCACCGATACCTCGGGCGCGGTACCCCCGGGGGCCAGGACCCCTTCCAGCATCCCGCGCACCTCGTCGGCCACCCCGGGCGAGATAACCCTGGTGCCGGGATCGCTCGGCGTCGGCCTGCCGTTGACCGACTTGACCAGGCGCGGGCTCTTGAGGATTCCGCCATCGGCCAGGGCCCCGTAGGCCGCGACCATCTGAATCGGTGTCACCGCCAGGCCCTGCCCGATCGGCAGGTTGCCCATGGTCGAGCCGGAATAGTCGGAATAGGGATGGACGATGCCCTGCTCCTCGCCGGGGAAGTCGATCCCCGTCTTCCGGCCGAATCCGAACCGGTCGATCCAGCGGCTGAACTTGCGGCCGCCCATCTGGAGTCCGATCGTGACCGCGCCGACGTTTGAAGACTGAGCCAGGATCTCGCCCACGTTGAGCGTGATGGTGCCCCGCTCGTGACCCTCTTCGATCGTCCGGTCGTAAATCTGGATGGACGGGGCCAGGGTGAAGCTGCTCTCTGGCGTGACCGTGCCCGACTCGAGAGCGGAGGCGATCGTGATCGCCTTGAAGGTCGAACCGGGCTCATATGTGTATGAGGTGCCGATGTTCAGCAGCGACTCGTCCGAGGTCTGGTCGAGGTGGCCGAGATCGGCCGGTGGCCAGTTGGCCATGGCCAGGATGTCGGAGGTGTGCGCGTCCATCACGACCGCCGACGCGTTGACCGGGGTGTGGGTTCTGGCGACCCCGGCCAGGGCCCGCTCCGCTTCGGCCTGAATCGCGGCATCCAGGGTCAGCTGGATCGGCTTGCCGTCCTCGGCGTTGCGCAAGGTCTCAAAGCTGATCGGGTCCCCCAGAGCGTCCTTGACCATCCGCTGCTCCCCGTCAGTTCCCCGAAGGGTCCGGTCCCGGGATGCCTCCAGCCCGGTCAATCCCTTGCCGTCCTCGCCTACCGCACCGACCACCTGGGAAGCGAGATCTCCCTGCGGACGGACCCGGAGCGTGTCCGGATGCCGACCGATCCCCTCGAGCCCGAGCTTCTCGACCTTCTGGGCGTGGGCGAGGTCGACCTTGCGCTCGACGTATGAAAAACCGCCCGGCTGGGTGATCGCTTCGCGCACCTCGCCCGGGTCGGCCTCGAGTGCTTCAGCCACGGCAGCCGCCTCGGAATCGGGATTCTTGATCTGGTACGGGGTGGCAAAGACGCTGAAACCGGGCTCGGAACCGACGATCTCCTGCCCGTTGCGATCGAGTATCGGGCCGCGCAGCCCGGGAACGGCGATCGTGTCGACCTGCTGGCTGGTCGCCTGCGAGGCGAGCGAGGATCCTTTGACCACCTGCAGGTAAAAAGCCCGGCCGAGGATGCCTAGGAGGAGGAGGAGACAGCAGGCGAAAAGCAGACCGACCCTGCGCTCAGGGCGAATCGCCACCCTCAGCCCCCGTCGGCCGCCAGCCGCTGGGCCGCCGCCGCGAAGTCTCCCGGGGCGAACGACCGGTATCTGATCTCATCGGTCGCCGGTGCCGCCATTCCGGCGGCCAGGGCTGCATTTCTCACCCTCGGCATCGACATCGCCGACGTCTCCGAAGACCGGAGGATCGAATTTCTCTGCTCGAGCTTCTGAATCTGGGTTTCAAGACGGCTCGCCATGGAGCCGTAGCTGACCGTGACCAGATTGATTCCGACGATCCCGATCAGAAGGGCGCCGATCACCGCGATCCATAGCCGGCTCCGGGATATGCCGACCACCGCGCTCGACTCGGGAAGGTGAGTCACGGCCTGGGCCGTCCTGCCGATCAGTCTCTGGCTCTGGGGCCGGCCCTGCCGACGGCGCTTCCGGCCCGCCGGCCGGCGGGCCGGAGCGGGCCGGAGCCGCCGACGCGACGGAAGTCGGGCCGGAAGCACCGAGCCCTGGATCCTGGAAGTCGCCACCTGTCTGGCTGTAGCGGGCATCAGGCGCCGACTCTCTCTGCGATCTTGAGCGCCCCCCGCAGGCGGGCCGACCGGGCCCGGGGGTTGACTTCGAGTTCGGCGTCATCGGCCGTAATCGAGCGGCGGGTCAGCAGATCGGCTTCGGGCTCGTGGCCACAGACGCAGACCGGGAGTTCCGGCGGACAGGTACAACCGGTGGCCAGGCCGGCGAAGAATTTCTTGACCCGGCGGTCTTCCAGCGAATGAAAGGAGATCGCGGCCATCCGGCCGCCGATCTTCAGGGTGTCCCAGGCGATCGGGAGCCCGGCGTCGATCGCCTCGAGCTCCCCGTTCACGGCGATCCGCAGGGCCTGGAAGCTTCGCCTGGCCGGATGACCGGACCCGAATCGCGCAGCGGTCGGCATCCCGGCCTTGATCGCCTCGACCAGATCGACGGTCGTTTCGAGCGGACGGCAGCGTACTATCTCGCGGGCAATGCCGCCCGCGTAGCGCTCTTCGCCCAGGGTGCGGAGGATCTGGTTGATGCGGCTCTCGGGCCACTGGTTGAGGATTTCGCCCGCGGTCAACTCCTGCCGGGGGTCCATTCTCATGTCCAGCGGCGCTTCGTGTGAGTAGGAGAACCCGCGCTCGGCCGCGTCCACCTGTAGCGATGACATCCCAAGATCCATATACAGCGCGTCGGCCCGGATTCCTTCCGTTTGCAGGATATTCAGTGCCTGGCTGAACTCGGAGGCGACGAATCTGGTCTGGCAGCCCGCTCTCGACCGGAATTCCTGAAACCGGGCCCGTGCCACCGGATCGCGATCGATCGCGATCAGGGTGCCTTCGGAACCGATTCTGTCGGCGATCAGGCGAGCGTGCCCGCCGGCCCCGAAAGTGCAGTCAATCACGGTTTCACCGGGAGCGGGCCCGATCAGATCGACCAGCTCGGTCGCCAGAACCGGAATGTGGCCATCAGGTGGAGTCATCCGCTTCTCCCGGGCTCCATTGCTGCGCGCCGCGGCGCTCACCCCGGGCCCCCGGCCATTCCCTCGGCGATCTCGCCGAACTCGGACTGGAGTTTCTCGTTCTCCTGCTCCCAGGCGGCAGTGCTCCAGATTTCCAGATAATTGCCGGCGCCGACGATCGTGCAGGGTCCGTCCAACCCGGCGCCCTCGATCAGGTACTGAGGGATGCGCACCCGCCCGGCCGAGTCGAGTTCACCCTCCCAGGCGCCCGAGTTGAACAGGCGACGCATCTTGCGCGCGTCGCTGCTGAAAGGGCTGTGAGGTTCGATGTAGGTATCCGAGATCGCGCTGAAGTCCTTTTCTGTGGTCAACCACAGGCAGGCATCCGGCCCCTTGGCCAGGACGACACCTTCGGAGAGCGCTTCCCGAAACTTGGCCGGCACCGTGAGGCGGTCCTTCGAATCGAGGCTGTGTTCGTGTTGGCCTCTGAACGCCACCGCTGCAGGTCCTTTCTGAGTTTCGCCGTATGGGTTGGCCGGAAAGATTTGGACCGAGGTGATGAAGTGGGAGGAACCTCATCACCCCGGTCCTTGGCTTCAACTCGAGGGCAACATACCCCACAATGCCCCACTTTGCAACACACCCCCCCACTTTGCCGAGACCTGAGCTCGGTCCCACCGAAATGGGCCGTATCTCACCGTGACCCGTATCGACGCAACCATGCGCAAATCCAGCCACAGACACGAACATACGCTCGCCAGCAGTAGAAAGTTTCGCAATTTCGCTTTCAATCACAGCTAGATTGCTTCCATGACCGAGATCAAAGACGCCAACCTGCTGCGTGGCTCACTGTTCGGCGAGTTGCTCCGAAAGCCCAAAACCTGGATTCTGATCGGGCTGCTCGGCCTCGCCGGCGCTGTGGCCGGTGCGTTCTTCAGCCCGGGTGCCGCGATGATCGGCCTGCTCGTGTTCGCAGCGATCGGCATCGGAATCGCCTTCTGGATCGCCGACCACCGCGCCGAAGAGGCTTTCTACGACGCCTACACCGAGACCCGGGGCCTGACGCGGCAGGGCAGAGGCCAGCTCGATGGGCTCACCCCGCTGCTGCGCAAAGGAGACGAGCGGCGCTGCGACGAGATCTTCACCGGACCGCTCGCCGACGACATCGACGGGACGCTGGCCCTCTACACATTCACCGAGGTAAGCACCGACTCCGACGGTGACCGGACCGAGACCGACTACCCGTTCACCCTGATCCTGATCGAAGTGCCGGAAACGATCGAGCACCTGCCGGAGCTGCTGGTTCAGCGCAAGTCCGGGCTCAAGGCCCTGGAGAAGTTCGAGGATGCCTTCCGGCGGAACCACGAGAGGGTCACCCTCGAAAGCGAAGCCATGCGGGACCGCTACGAAATCTTCGTCAAGAAGGACCAGGATGCGATCTGGGTCCGACGGCTGTTCGCTCCGTCGTTCATCGTCTGGATGACCGACGCCCCTCCGAAGAAGTTCGCCTTCGAGCTGGTCGACGGCCACCTCTGCGCCTTCGTGCCCAAGCACCGCGACAGTGCCGAGGGATTGGACGAGATCGTCTCGGTCGGCTGCGACGTCACCCGCCGCCTGCGCGAGGAGAGCGCCGGCGGCACCTAGGTTCAGAATGCGGGACCAAGCAGGGCATCACTGTTGGCGATCAGGGCAGCCACGATCAGCAGCAGAACCGAGGGCACCAGCAGAAGCGCGACCACCAGCTGGATCTTCGGTGCGGCCCGGGCCGCATCTTCCTCGATCGCCCTTCCCTGGTCCTGGCGCAGCCGGCTCGATTGACGCCTGAGCTGTTCGGCCAGCGGTGAGCCGAGCCGGCGGGAGCGCTCAAGAGTCGCGCAGAGCGCCGAGATCTCGGCGCCCTCCACCCTCCCGCGGAGATCGCTCAGGGCGGCCGCCTGCCCTTTCCCCCAGGCCATGTCCCGGCTGGTCTCGCCGAGCTCGTCGATCAGCGGTCCCCGACCGGATTCGGTCAGGTCACGGAGGCTTCCGCCGAAGCTCCTGCCGGTCGCGACCGAAACGGCGAGCAGGTCGAGTACGTCGGGCAGGGCGGCGACCATCCGCCGGTGACGACGCCGGGCAGCCCGTTCGAGCAGCAAGTCCGGCAAGAGAAACCCGGCCGCTGCGAGAGCGGCGAGCACCAGCGGTCCGGTGCGGCCGGACAGCAGAGGCGCGATCGACAGCCCGAATGTCGCGCCTGCGGCCGCGGAAACTGCCTTGGCCGTGAGAACCGAGCGCGGCGACAGGTCGGCCGACCTGCCCGCCCGGCGGATCCGGTCCGGCAGCCCGAGAGTGAGCGCCGCTGCCGGAACGGACTCCGGTCCGACCGGGCCGGCGGCCGGCCCGTGACCCCCGCCCGCACCCGGAGCTGTCCGGTCACGACCCCGCAGCAACTCAAACGCCCCGGCGAACGCCAGGAGAACTGCGAGCAGCATCACCAGCGCCGGCCCGGCGGTCACGGCTCGCCCACCCTGGCGAGCCTCGAAATGGCGAAGAAGCCGGCGATCTGGAGGGCCGCCGAGAGCCCGACGACGACCAGCGCCGGCTTTGATCCGGCAAGCGAACCGAGAAAGCCCGGCCGGAGGAGTTCGGTGAACAGCGCCGCTCCGGCCGGCATCGCGACCACCAGATACCCGGTGAACCGGGCCTGGGCGGTCGCCGAACGGGCGTCCTCGGCTATCCGGTCCCGCTCCGCGGCGCCTTCCGCGAACCGCCTGAGCAATGAAGCGAGGTCGCCGCCGGCAACCTGCTGGCTGACCATCGCCGTCACGAACGCGTCCACCCGGGGGGAGCGGAAGCGGCCGGCCAGTGACCGCAGTGCCGCCCCGGTCGGCCTGCCGATCTCCAGCTCGTAGCGGACCAGGTCGAATTCGAACCGGGCCGGACCTTCGAGCGAAGCGGCTGCCGAAGTGAGCGCGCCGCGAGGCGAGTCACCGGCACTCAGACAGTCGGCGATCGCCCGAGCGACCTCGGGCAGAGCCCGCTCCACCGAGCGCCGGTAGCGTCGTCGGGCGCGTCCGACCGCCGCCCCGGCAGTGGCCGGGCCGAAAACGGCCAGGGGCGTGGCCAGGATCAGGCCCCCGACCCACCAGCCCGCCGCCACCGCCGCCAGTCCGGCGAGCAACCCCAGACGGAGGCGCTCGTCGGAGGTCGGCAGGTGACCCTCGGCCCGGGCCCGCCGTAGCGGCTTGAGCGTCGTCGCGATCCAGGAACTCACCCCCGGACTTGCGGCGACGATGTCGCGTATCGCGAAGAAGGCCGCTCCCCCGGCGAGCGCACCGAACAGGAGTGGAAACGGACCGATCACCAACGCGGTCTCACGACCCGACCGTCTCGATCCCGGTGACCCTTCGCCGGCCGCCGGCCTCCCGGGCGATCTGAACGACGAGATCGAACCCGCGCCGGAGCTGTGCCCCGATCACGGTCTGGGGCAAACCGATCCCGGCCATCAATGCGAGCACCTCGAGCCGTCCGAGTGCGTCTTCAGCCGAGCTGGCGTGGACGGTGGAAAGAGCTCCGTCGTGGCCGGTGTTGAGCGCGGTCAGCAGGTCGAGCGCCTCGGGTCCCCGGACTTCACCGATCACTATCCGGTCAGGCCTCATCCGCAGGGCATTCTTCAGCAGGTCCCTGATCGTCACTTCGCCCCGGCCCTCGATGCTCGGCGGGCGGGATTCGAGCCGGACGACGTGCGGTTGGGCCAGGCTCAGCTCGGCCGCGTCTTCGATCGTGACGATGCGCTCCGCCGGGTCGAGAAAGCTCGAAAGGGCGTTGAGCAGGGTCGTCTTTCCCGAGCCGGTGCCGCCACTGATCAGAATGCTGCGACGAGAGGAAACAGCGGCCGAGAGTCGGTCGAGATCTGGTCCGGTGATCGTGCCCAGCCTGACCAGGTCGTCGGGACCGGGCCGCTTCGACGGGAAGCGCCTGATCGATATCGCCGGACCGTCGACCGCCAGCGGCGGAATCACAACGTTGACCCTCGAGCCATCGGCCAGCCGGGCGTCGGCCATCGGGCTCATCTCGTCGACCCGCCGGCCGAGCGGCGCCAGGATCCGCTCGATCGTATTGCGAAGCTGTTCTTCGTTCTCGAAACGGACCGCCACTTTTTCAATTCGCCCTTTTCGTTCGACGTACACATGGCCGGAACCGTTGACCATCACCTCCTCTATCTCATCGTCTCCGAGCAGCACCTCCAGTGGACCGAGTCCCGAAGCCTCCCGGACGATCCGCTCGACCAGCGCATCCCTGCTGTCTCGGGAGAGGAGGGCCGCCCGCTCGCCGACCGCCGCCCGAATCGCTTCGTCCACGCCCTCGTCGCCCCCCTGCTCTCCGGCCCGGGCCCGGCGGCGCTGGACCAGCGAAGCGTGGATTGATGCCGCCAGTCGGTCCAGGTCGCTCCCGGATCGACCGGCCTCCCCCGGCACCCGGCTCACCGGGGGCCACCGCTGCCGGGGAGCAGGGTGATCCGCCGGGCGTAGCTTTCGGCGCCGATCAGGCGGATCGCCTGGGGCCGGGTCAGGCCGAGGGTGACCCTGGTCAGCCCGGGTCCCGAATCGCTGGTCCCGGCCCCTTCGACCGAGATCAGAGGCACCCCGGACGCCGCCACGTTGGTGCGACCGTGTCCGGCGGGGCCCGGTTCGGTCGTGACCAGAACGTCGACCGGCCCCGGCACGCCACTGAGCGCCCCTGCTCCGGAAACCTCGATCTCGACCGCATGACGACCCTTGCCGGGCAGCGGTTCCTTCGGTTTCCGTTTTCTCGGCGGCCGCAGCGAGTTGCCGGTCAGGTAGCTGCCTGCCGGCATCGGGCCGACCGTTTCCAGCCCGACCGCCCGCTCCGGCGAGGCGATCGCACCGGCCGGGACAAAGCGGGCCGGTACCTGTCGTACCTCCAGACCACGGGCAGCCAGCTCCGGGGAAATCCGGCGACCGCCCGGCGCAGCCTCGGTCAGGACGATCACCGGCCTCAGGGCGCCGTAGCTTTCAGCCACTGACGAGGAGTATCCGCTGACCATCGCCATCGCCACCGCCGCGGCCAGGCCGGCCACCCCGAGCAGGAGTGCAGCCCGCCGCCGCCGGCTCACCAGTTCACCCGGATCCCGCTCCGGGCAGTGGCGGCCGGAGCCCCCACCGGTAACACGATCACCGCCTTCGAGCAGGTTTCGCCGAATTCCGTTTCAAGCTTGCCGCCGTGTTCGCGGACCGTGCGCTCGACCACTTCCAGCCCTTTTCCGTGACGATCCGTCCCGCGCAGGCGGGCCATGACCTCTGACGCCGACCCCCGCCCACCGTCGCGGCGCGCTGAGCGGCCGTCATCGAGAACCTCGATCCGGAGCCTGCGTCCCACGGTCAGAGCGTTGACCGTTATCGCCGGACCACCGTGCTCGATCGAGTTGAGGATCAGGTTTTCCAGGGCTCCCGCCAGGGCGGCCCCGTCACCCCGGAGCAGTGCGTCGGGCCCGATCCAGCGCAGACTGATTTCGGCTCCCGCCAGATGGGCCCTGGACTGCCACCGTCGCACGCAGGAGTCAGCCATCAGTCGGCAGGCGATCAGTTCGTCCCGGCCGCCCCTGGGTGGCCCTCCGTTCAACTCCCGGTCCAGGTCTCCGAGGGCCCGGATCGCCTGCCAGACAGGAAGAGTCGACTCGGGGCCGACGGTCGGCTGGGGCAGTCCGGGGCCGGAAGACGACCCGGGCGCCCCGGCGCCAGAAAGCGACCCGGGTGCGCCCGAACCGTCCAGGGCCAGCACCTGCAGCGGCCGCCGCAGCTCATGAAGTGCCCGGTTGATCGCGGCCCGGCGGTGAGCAACGCGAAACCCTCGCAGGGCGGCCAGCAGCACAAGCAAAGCAACGAAAAGATAGATCGTGGCCGAGCCGTTCATCAGGGCCCTACCAACCGGTAGCCGACCCCCCAGCAATTGACCACGAAACGGCCGCCTTCGGGGTCCAGTTTCCGGCGCAGGCGACTGGCATGGGCCTCGAGCGTCCGGGTGTGGCCGAGCGAGCGGTACCCCCATACGTCGCGCAGCAGCTCCTCCTTGGTGAAGACCCTGGTCGGTTCCCCGGCCAGCGTGGCCAGCAGCGAGAACTCCTTGTTCGAGAGCTGCACGGCCCGGTCTCCGACGCTGACCGTCCGCTGCTCGCGGTCGATCGAAATCCCCCCGGCCAGGATCAGCGACGGGCCCGGCTTGTGTCGGCGTCTGAGCACGGCTCCGATCCGGGCCAGCAGCTCGGCGTAGTGGTAAGGCTTGACGATGTAGTCGTCAGCTCCCTGCTCGAGGCCGCGGACCCGGTCCCGCTCAGTTCCGCGTCCGCTGAAGATTATCACCCCGAGCCTCGGATCGAACCGGCTGACCGCGCGGTCGGGTTCCCTGAGCTCCCTGAGCACGTCGAGCCCGGACGCATCGGGCAGGCTCAGATCGAGCAGCAGCAGGTCGGGGGTGCCGTACTGGCAGAGCCGCAGGGCGTCAGCCGCGGTCGGAGCGGCCATGACTCCATAGCGGTCTGCCAGCAGGTGGTCGGAGAGCAACTCGAGGGTGGCCTTGTCGTCCTCGCAGACGACCAGCTGGGCGATCTCGTTTCGTTCCGGGAGCATGACTCCGATAGCCCCCGGCAGCCGATTCTCTCCCCCCGCCGGGCAGGCGCGCCGCGACCGGCCGGTCTCAGGTCAAGTGACCCGCGGCGTCGGGGACGCACGATCGGTCCGGGACGATCTCCAGTACCGCCCGGGCCCTGCCGCAGCCGACGATCCTTGCTGGTGACGCTCCCCGGGCAACGCGCACCGGACGGCCGCGGGCGTCAAGAAATACGAGGTCAAGCTCGAACCGCATGCCGAAAGTGTGGATTGAATGGCATTCCGGCAGCAGCAGGCCGGCCCCCGCGCGCTCCCGGTCCAGCCAGGAGAGACCGAGCAGCCGCGATCTGAAGGTCGTGGCCAGTGGGACCTCTATCCCGAACCCGCGCCAGAGCTCGAGGCCCCTGAATCTCGCATGTCGGCACATGGCCTGCAAAGTGCCCCGGGCGCCCGGATTCTCCCCCTGCCGGAAACCGCCAGACCTGCAAGAAAGCATCCGTGGTGCAACCCCTCGTTCAGGCCTTCCCGGGCGAGACCGCGACGGCGTTCCGGGAGGCATGATGCCGCTTGTGCCCGGGTCCGACGCCCGCGCCGCTCAAGGCTTCGACATTGGAACGAAAGACAACCCGCAGAGAGAACTACGAGTCGGGCACGGACTATGTGCTCGAATACGGCGACCTCCGGTTTGCCTTCAACGAACGCGACTTCAGTCAGCGCGTCGAGCAGGCGGCCGTGCGCCTCGGGTTCGCGACCCCCGGGCTTTCGGCGGCGGAACTACACGATCTGCTGCATCTCGCCGTCAGCGGCGAGATAGAAGAGCCGTCATCGGAGCTGGGGGTACACATCGTGAACCACTGGGAAGACCTTTCCGGACCTTCCAACCAGGGATTCGTTCACTGGATCCGGCGACTGGTCTTCCGCGGGGCCTGGCTAGACCAGCGGGTCAAAGAGGGGGAACTCGACATCGTGTTCGACGAACGGAAACAGTCCTTCGGCTACATCCAGCCTGAACGCGGACCCGAGATGATCGAACTCGCCCGCGAGCCGTCCTGGCGCCGCGTCGCCTATCGAGGCTAGGAGCCTTTCCCGGCAGGCAGAGCCTGCCATGGCACCGCTCAGCGGCCCCGGAAGGACCCCTACAGCTTTCCGAGAAGCTCCTCGTTTGTTTCAGAGCCTTTGATCAACTCGGCCAGACGGGCGGCGGCGGGAACCGGTTCCAGGTCCTTGAGCTCGGCCCTCAGCCTCCGGACCGAGTCGATCTCGTTTTCGCTCAGCACCGCTTCCTGGCCGGATATGGCACAGGCTGCAACGTCCAGAGACGGAATAACCCCCGCGGCGGCCAGGCCGGCATCGAGCCGGATCGTGGCGTTTTCGGTGGTGTGAACGGCGTCCATCACGTCCCGGTCGCCCGGCGCTCCCTGGAGTGCGGTGGCGATCACCGTGACCGAACCGGCACCCTCCTCCTCCAGTTCACGTCCGGAGCCGAAGAAAGGCTTGACCGCGCCCGCATCGCCGTAGGCGCTGCCCAGCCGGGTCAGAGAGTCGACGATTATGATCACGTCAACTCCGGACTCGGCCTGGCGCTTCACCTTCGCCAGAGCCCGCTCCGCAACCCGGACCTGCTCATGGGCACCCAGATCAGCCGGCGCCGCCGCAATCGCGATTTCGCTCACGTCACGACCCCAGGCGGTCACTTCCTCGGGGCGCTCGTCAACCAGCAAAACAGTCACCTCGGGCCCGGGTTCGGACCCACCCGCGATCGCCTTCGCCAGCGACCTCAGAAGGCTGGTCCGGCCCGACCGCGGCTCGGCCTCGACCAGAACCCGCTGGCCGAAAGCAAGCGGCGCGAGCAGGTCGACTGAACGGGCCAGAAGGTCGTCCGGCCCGGCCTTGAGCGGGATGTGCCGGTGAGGGGCGATCGGGGTCAGCTTCTCGAAGGCCGGGGCCCGGTCGTCTTCCGGCGGAGCCCCGTTCACCTTCTCTATCCGGACCAGTGAAGGACGGCGCTCGCCCCGCCGGGCCGGCCGGACCGGACCCTGAACCTGATCTCCGGCGCGGAGCTGGCAACGCTTGATCTGGGCCGGTGAAACGTGGATCCCGGCCTCGGGCAGACCTTCTGCCTTGACCAGGCCGCTGCCGCGCGGCAGTACTTCGAGGATCCCGGTCGCCTCCTCGAGCTCTGGTTCGGAATCTCCGCTGCCCTTGTCCTGGCCACCTCTCCCTGATTCGCGGTCGCCGGACCGGCCTTCCCCGGAGCGCTCCTGGCCGGAGCCGCCGCGGCGCGAGCGGTCGCGTCCGCGGCCCCGGCGCCTCCGCGACCTGGAGGAACCCTGTGCCGCTCCTTCGCCGTCACCGCCGGGCTTTTCCCGGGGGCCGCCGTCCGCGTCTTCCAGCTTTTTGATCAGGTCTTCGCGGCGCAGTCCGCGGTAACCCTGGATATCGGCCTCACTCGCGAGCTGGTGGAGTTCGGCCAGGGACTTCTCATCAAGATTCATCGGGCAAGGTTATTGCAAGGAGGTCGGCCGGCGGTACGCGGCCGACTCTCGCACGAGCCGCGATTCAGCCGCTTGAAGCTGGATTGAGTCCTTCGGCCTTCACCGTCTCCAGCCAGGACTCCGTTTGCCGGCCGGTCTCGGCTTTCGACCAGCCGAGCAACTCCCCCATCACTTCGGCAACTCCCCTGACCGCATCGGCGGAGTCGAGACTGGAGGCCGCGGTCAGGCCCAGGCGGGTCCGGCGCAGAAGAACGTCAGCCAGCGACCGGGCCTGTTCCAGATCAACCGCGATCGCGACCTCGGCCATGAGGTCGTTGTGCCCGGGAAGGATCGGCCGGGCCAGCGCCGGATCGGCCTGCGCCAGGGCGAGGACGCCGCGGGCGGCGTGCCCGTAGCGAAAGGCGAGCTGGGCCAGGGCTTCCTCGGAGACTCCCGGGGGGGCGTCCAGACCGGCAGGGTCGATCTCCATCCCCAGTGGGATCTCGGCGGTCTGGCAGCGGGCGACCCGTCCCGACCGTTCGACGATCCGGTCAACGGTCTGCCTGGCCATACGCCGCCAGGTGGTCAACTTGCCGCCGGTGATGGTCAGCATGCCCGAAGAGGTCTCGTAGAGCTCCGCCTGCCGGGAGATGTCGACCGACTTGCGCGGATCTCCGGCACTGATCAGCGGCCGCACCCCGGCGAAGGCGCCGACGATGTCCGAGTCGGTCAGCCGTTTCCCTGAGAAATCGTTCACCGATTCGAGCAGGTACTCGAGATCGTCCTGCGCCGGTGGAACCTCCTCGATCCCGCCGGAGTAGTCGACATCGGTCGTGCCGACCAGGGTCCGCCCGTACCAGGGCAGGGCGAAGATCCTCCGGCCCTCGCCGGCCGGAACGACGCAGGCGGCCCGTCCCAGGTCAAGGTGTTCCTCCGAAAGGAGCAGGTGGGTGCCGCGGCTGGGAGTGATCCTCGGCACGTCCTCTTCCCGCTCGATCTCCCCCGGCCGGATCCGGTCAGCCCAGACGCCGGTTGCGTTGACCACGTTTTCTGCCTCGACCCGGATCGACTCGCCGGACTCACCATCGGTGAATTCGACTCCGTCCGCCTTGCCCCGCGTCACGGTCACCCCTGTGACCGCCGCCTGATTGAGACAGACCGCCCCGAACCGTTGCGCCTCGCCCAGAATTGTCAGCACGAGCCGGACGTCGTCGGTCTGGCAGTCATAAAAAAGGTATGCCGACTCGGGATCCCGGTCGGCCAGAGAAGGCACGAGATCGAGCACTTCGTCGCGCCCGATCGTGCGGTGCCGGTCGGGAGACCAGCCGCCTTCGGCCTCCCCCGGCCTCTTCCGGCGACGGGACTCACGACGGCCGCGACCACCCCCGACGCCGGCCAGGACGTCGTACGCGTTCAGTCCTATGCCTACCATCCGGTCCGGCTTCTGATCGCCGAAGGTCGGCACCAGGAAGGGGGTCGGGTAGACCAGATGGGGCGCCAGTTCGACCATCAGCTGACGTTCGAGCAGGGCCTCCCGGACCAGTCCGAGGTCGAAGTTCTCGAGATACCTCAAACCGCCGTGGACCATTTTCGATGAACGGGAAGAGGTCCCGATCGCGTAGTCACGGGCCTCCAGCAGGGCGACCGTGTAACCACGGGACGCCGCGTCGAGCGCGACCCCGGCCCCGGTGATCCCCCCGCCGATGACCACGACCTCGAATCGTTCACCGGCGATCGCTTCAAGCGCTTCCCCCCGGGAGAGCATCAGGGATTCACCAGCTCTGTTTCCGGACCAGCAGGACAGTCCCACCGGCGAGCCCGCCGGCGACCACCAGCCAGATCAGGAGGGCCAGCACCGGGGAGGGCTCGGGGCCGGGGCGCGATGCGGCGAGCAGAGCTGCACTCGGAACCACCGGATCCACCGGGGGCGCGCTTTCCGGCACACCGCCCGAAGTGCCTCCGGAAGATCCGTTGCCCCCTCCCGCCGGGGCCGAGCCGCCCGACCCGTCGTTGGCGCTGCTGACCGGGGTGTCCGGACCGCTGCCGGAACCGGTCGGTGTCGCACCTGCGCCGGACGAGCCGGAGCTGCCGCCCGACGTGGAGCCGGAGCTGCCGCCCGACGTAGAGCCGGAGCTGCCGCCGGAGGTCGAGCCGGAGCCACCACCGGGGCTGGCTCCCCCACTGCCGCCCGATCCGTTGTTTTCGCCTTCCCGCGGTGGCGCGCCCACCGGCAGGGCCCGATCGGACAGCCCGGTGATCGCGTCGGCCGTCACCCAGACCCTGGTCTGGTCGCTGTTTTTCGAGTACCAGATGCTGCCGTCCTTCTGCTGGCGGGCCTCGAGGTAGTCGGTCGGGGAGTTTCCGTTGCTGGTCAGAAACCGGGAACCCTTGCCGGCGGCGGTCAGCCCCTGCTGGACGAGTCCTGTCGACTGCGAATTGACGATCGAGCCGGAGACGAATCCGCCGGATGACTTCTGGGCTTTCTTCAGATACTCGAGCGCCATCGCGACCGCGTTCTGTCCACCGATCGCGGTCAGCGCGGTTCCGGTCGAGTCGGCATCGCTGACCGCGCCCTTGGCTATTCCCCAGCCGCCGTCGGTCCCGGCGTTCTGGGCGCCCCGCAGCCAGCCGGCGGTGTCGCTCGCTGGATCGCCGGCCCCGGCCGAGCGAAAGGCGAGCACCGACCAGGCGGAGACATTGACGTCGTTGCCGAACGAGCTGTTCGACTCGCTGCGCTTCTTCAGGGCCTGGACCAGGTTTCTTCCCTCGAAGTCCCGAGGGTCGGCGCCGACCGTCTTCAGGGCGAGGATTGCCAGGGCGATCTGGCTGGCGTCGCTGATCCCCTCCTTCGAAGCGATCATGTAGTCGAGCGGTGTCTTGCCTTTCCCGCTGAGCACGTCCAGGGGGTTTTTCCCGGTCGCCGCAAGGCCGATCATCGCCCGGCTCGTGATCCGGAGTGACGACTCTCCGTCGGGTGAGGCCGGAAACCCTCCGTTGCCGTTCTGCTGGGTAACCAGCCACTTGCGGCCTTCCTGGGCGGAGGTCGGAACTGCTGCCTCAGCCGGCGGGGCCAGGACCACGGTTCCGAGCGAAGCGGCGACCAGCAGCATTCCGGCGACCGGAGTCACCCGGCCCCACTCGAAGCGTTCGCGGAAGCGTCTCAGGGCAGCGACGATGGCCGGGCCGGCCGCCAAGGCGAAGACCACGTTGCCGAATATGTGGGCTGAGTCGAAAGGAATAGCTCTGACCTCTAGTGCAAGGTACCGGTCGAGTGTGATATCCCCGCCGAAACTGACCATGCTCTGAAAATTCATCCAGGCGCCGAAAGCCAGTCCGGCCAGACCGCAAGCCAGGGCGAGGGCGAATCGGTTGGTCCGGCCACGGGTCAGGAACCAGAAAGCGCCGCCCGCGATCCCGGTCATTCCCCAGCCCACCATCTGCCAGGGGGTCCAGACGCCCTGACCGAGCCAGAAATTCGAAATCAGCCCGCCGAGCGCGCCCACCGCGAACCCGGGTGCAGGCCCGAGGGCATACCCGGCGAAGAAGACGATGTCGGTGGTGGCCACCACGTTCGGGACCGGCGCCAGGAGAATCCGCCCGGCGACCGCCAGGGCGGCCAGCACCGCAACCAGGGCGACGATCTGCGAGGGAGGGCGCGAGCGCTCGTACCAGAGCATCCCCGCTCCGAGGACCAGCATCAGCAGCGCCAGGGTCCCCAGCTGCCAGCTCACTCCCGGGTCCTCTCACCGCTCGGCTCGCGCAACGCGCGGGCACCCTCTTCCACCCCGATCAGTCCCGGTCGATCGAGCACACGGGCTACTTCTGAAGAGAAGTACCAGCCGCCCGACAACACGGTCCGGGCGGCGGCATCAGCGATCAGCTCGCCGTCTCCGAGCAGGACCACCCGGTCGGCGAAGCCGGCGGCGAACTCGACATCGTGGGTCGAGACGATCACCGCCGCTCCCCGGCCCGAAAGCAGCCCGGCCAGATCGGTGAGACCGTCCTTGAGCGTGCGGTCCATGCCCCGGGTCGGTTCGTCCAGGGCAATCAGACCGGGCAGGTCGCCGCCTTCCATCCGGCCGGCCAGGGCGATCGCCAGTGCCAGCCGCTGGCGTTCACCCCCGGACAGATCGCGGGGGTCCGCCCCGGCGGGAACCGAAAGTCCGACCGCGGCCAGAGCCGCTTCACCGGCCGGCCCGCGCAGCTCGTCGCCGACCCGCTCCCGCACCAGGTAGTCCCCGGGGTTCTGGGTGAGCAGCCCGATGCCGTTCTCTGCCTCGATTTTCCCCTTGGCCGGCTCGACCAGGCCGGCGGCAGCGCGCAGCAAAGTCGATTTCCCGGCCCCGTTTCTCCCCATCAGGGCCACCTTTTCACCGGCCCCGATCTCAAGGTCGATCCCGCGCAGAACATCAACCGGACCTTCTCCGGCGTCGAGCTCGATCCACAGTCGCCTGGATCTCAGCGCCGGAGCCCCTCTCGCCGGCCGATCCCGCTCTCCGGGATCGGCTCCGCCGGCATCCGGCCCGCCCGGAACGCCGGGGGCGATTCCCCGGTCCCGCAGGATCGCCCGCGCGTCGCGGACCCCCACCGGCAACGGATCGATCCCGGCCAGGGAAAACATCCTCGCCGCGGGGGAAGAGAGGGCAGGCTGCGAGTTGACCGAGTACCCGAGGAAGTCCTGTGGGGTCCCGTCAAAACCGACCCGGCCGCGATCCATCACCACCACCCGGTCGGCCGCCGCCAGACAGCGTTCGATCCGGTGCTCGGCCAGGACCACCGCCACACCCCACTCCTCGTTCAGCCGGCGGAGCAGCCAGATCAACTCATCTCCGGCGACCGGATCCAGCTGGGACGTGGGTTCATCCAGCAGAATCAGGGGCGGCCGGGTGACCAGCGCGACCGCGAGCGCGACCCGCTGCAGCTCACCGCCGGAAAGCGTGGCCACGGTCCGCCCCAGCAGATGGGGAATGTTCAGTGCGAGGGCCACTTCCTCTACCGAACGGGCCCGTTCGGCCGGATGATCTCCCCGGAACTGCAGAGGCAGGTCGAGTTCGGATGCAACCGTGGTCGAAATGATCTGGCTCTCGGGGTCCTGCGCGACGTAGCCGACCACGTCGGCCAGTTCGCCCGGACCCGACTCGCGCGTGTCACGCCCGGCTACCCGGGCCATGCCCTCGATCTCGCCGCCATGAAAGTGCGGCACCAGGCCACAGCCGGCCCGCATCAGGGAGGTCTTTCCCGAACCGGACCGTCCCGCAAGAACGACGAACTCACCGGCATCGATCCGCAGCGATACCCCGCTCAGGCTCGGGTTGCCCGCCCCGGAGTAGGTATAGCTGAGCCCCTCGATCGCCAGCGCCGGCGCTTCCGTCTGCTGCTCAACCGTGGGCAGCACGGGCCCTCCCTCCGCGTCGCCATGGAACAAGCCCGCCCACCAGGAAGAGAGCCGTAACCACCAGCGAAAGGGATTCCGGCGCGTACTCGACCTGCGGGTAGGCGTCGAATCCGGAACCGGTCGCCAGGGAGAGCAGCGCCGCCGGGAACAGAATCGCCCCGGCAATCCAGAAGCGCCGGTCGTACCGGGAGGGGACCGCCCGGCCGCCTCCGCCGGCCCCGCCCTGGCCGTAACCGCGAAGTTCCAGCGTCGCCGCCACGTCGACCGCCCGGTCAAGGGATCCCCCGAGCAGCCGCTGGGCCAGAGCCATCCTGCCGACCGGTACCGCCCCCGGCCCGCGCAGCCCGGCCGCCTCGCTCAGCTTCGCCTGGTCAGCCGATGCGAGCGGCACCAGGCGGGAGATCAGCGACGCGGTCAGGGCGGAACGCCGGGCAACCCGGTGGACCGCCCGCAGCACCCGGTCGGGATCCACGCAGGCCGAGTAGACCGCGATCACCACCATCGTCCCCAGTGCCCTCAGACCGATGATCGCGCCCGCGGCAAAGGCTTCCCCGGTCAGGTCGACCCGGCCGAGCACCGGCCATTCGCCCAGCCTGGCGACGACCGTCGCTCCCCGGCTGGTCACCAGTCCGTTGATCACGACCATCGTCACCCCCAGGAAAAGCCCGAGCCGAATCGAAAAACGGACCGCCCGATCGGCCTCACAGCCGTATCCGGCCAGAGCCGCCCCGGCGGTCGCGGCCACCAGTACGGCCGGGTCGCGCGACAGAAAGCAGATCACCAGATACGCCCCCAGATAGAAGGCGACCGGTGCCAGCGAGGCGGTCTGCAGGGTGCCGCGGCGAGGTACGTATGCGAGCGGAGAAAGTCTGTTCATTGCGACAGCCGGTCAGGGAGGGGCAGGGAAAGGGTCTCGCCGTCAGCTACAGCGGCCGCATAGCGGCCCTGCAGGCTGGTCTGGTCCAGCAGGGCCGCGGCCCGCCCGACCCCGGCCCCGGAGCCGCCGGTGACCAGCCAGACCGGTGGGCTGTCTCCCTGGCGCATCGCGGCGACCAGGCCGGCGCCGGGCCCGAAGTCCCGGGCCGGCTCAGCCCGGCGATCAAGGCCGATCAGGTGTGCGTCCGCGCCAGAGCGTGCGACCGCGCCAGAACCGGTTGCCGCCGCCCCTCTTCCATCACCACCGACCGGTCGCGGGGGGATCGAAAGCTCGAATCGTGCGAAGACCCCACTCCTTGACGGTCCGCGGTTCAGCCGCTGCCCCTCGAACGTCCGGCCGACCTCGTCCCAGGGGCCGACCAGCACCCGCAGCACCTCGCGGTCGGTCTCGGCGCCTTTCCCATCCTCAGTGCCGGCCTCCGGGTCCGCAGCCAGGCTGGGGACGAGCTCGGCGCCGGCCTCTTTCAGCTTCGTCCTGACCCGGTCACAGACGTGCCCGCCGCCCGGGCAGTCCACGCGCACCGGCCATTCCTGTCCGTCGTATCCACCGACCATAGGGGCCGGGAACGCGCCGACGACCGCTCCGATTTCCATCGCGTCCGTCCAGTCGCGGTAGTCCCACCAGACCCGGTCGCCATCGGTGACCGGATAATCGGCAGCGCCCCGCTCGGCGACGATTCCGTTGACCGAATAAAACCAGTCCGACCTGCGGCCTCCGTCCGTCCCGCCCGAGAGACCGTTGATCGACTGCGCGAAGCCCCCGCCGTAGCGGGTCTCGAGATTGACCGAATCGTCGAGTACGCGCAGAGCCGAGCTCGACTCGGTCAAGCCGTCCGCGGGCTGGTCGACGAGCACCTCGCCACCGTAGTCGCGGGTGATCAGCAACTCGGCCGAACCGCGGTCCTCTCCGGGCCCGAAACCACAGCCGGCCAGTCCGACCGCAGCCAGCAGGGTCAGCGCCAGGACCGCGAGTCGGGCTGTAGCCGGTGCGGCGATCGCTACTTGACCTTGACCGTGACCCGGTTCGACGGGATCAGGCCGGAAGCCCTTGCTATCAGTCTGGTCTTCTTCTTCAGCTCGACCCTGGTGTAGCCGTTGGCATTCGTCGGAGCCGAGTCCGCGCCTTTGACCTTCGCCCCCGCGACCGGCCGGCGTTTGCCGGCGTCGTCGTACGCGAACACCCTGACCCTGGTCGGACTCTTCTTCTTCACTTTCACCGGAGCCTTGAGGTAGAGCTCTTCCGGGGTCGGCAGGTTGTAGCTCTCGGACAGATACCAGAGCACGACGTCATTCTTCCTGAGCGACGTCCCCTCACCCCCGGTGCTCGGAGAGGCGTGGTTGTGCTTCAGCGCCCACCACTGTTCGCCGGTCGCGGCTGAATCGCCGATACCGCACAGGCCGAGCCCGAAGTCAAAGGCGTCAGACAGCAGCAGCGGGCGGAGCTGTTCCGCTTTCTGCGAGGCCCGCTGGAGGATTCCGAGTGCGGTGGCGCCCGGGACCGTCTGCCTGCCGTTGCTCGGCGAGCCACCGAGGCAGTCCGCCTTCCCGCTGGTCTTGACGGTCGTAGTGCCGGTCTTCAGCTTCTTGTCGTACAGGACCTTGCCCTGCCAGGTGACCACCCTGACGGTAGCCGGTACCTTCTGGGCGGCGGCGGCCGGCCCGGCAAGCAGCAGCAGGGACAGAGAGAGGCCGAGGCCCACTGCCCGGGCGGGAGAAACGAGACCATTGTTCATGCATTTCCTTGGATCCGGCGGCCGGTTCGCGAAGCCGCATTTGTCAGATACGCCGTGAGGCGCAAAGCCGGCAGGTCTTCGGACTAAGACGTGATGTAAAGGCAACCTTCCCAAGCGCAAGCTCAGTGGTCTGTGTGCCTCTCAGTACGTCCCTACCGCTGCGCGCCAGTTCCGGAATTTGACCGGATTCCCTGACCCCGCATTCGGGGGTTCGACCGACTTCGATACGGAGCTTAGCCAAAAAGAGACCGTCGCGGCGCGGCAGGAATCGCGACGCCCCTGTACCTTCGCCGGGTGGATTTCTTCGCCAGGTTGACCGAACACCTTCCGATCGCGCTCGGGCCGAGTTGGCTCGACCCCGACTCGCTGATCAAGACCTTCGGCATGATCGGGGTTCTGGCGATCGTATTCATGGAGTCCGGCATGATGGTCGGCTTCTTCCTGCCCGGCGATTCGCTGCTCTTCACCGCCGGCCTGCTGTCCGCGGGCGGCGTCCTGCCCGATCTCTGGGTCCTGCTGGTGACCATCCCGATCGCCGCGATCGCCGGCGACCAGACCGGCTACT